>CALWTV010000001.1 GCA_944384555.1 uncultured Clostridia bacterium
TAACTCACAGCATGCTGGTCCATGTATCTGCGCGTTAACTTCCGGCAAGAATGTTATGCTTGAAAAGCCGATGTGCGTAACTCTTGATGAAGCAAAGGCAATCCGTGCGGTTGAAAAGGCTACTGGAAAATTCGTAACTGTAGGTTTCCAGCCCAGATACGGCGCGAATGTTAAGAAGGTAAAGGAAATTATTGACTCCGGCATACTCGGTAAGGTTTATTATGTAGTAGTAGGCGGCGGTCGTGTAAAGGGAATACCTGGTCACACATTTATCGAAAAAGATAAGGCAGCAGTTGGTGCGGTTGGCGATATCGGATGCTATGGTCTTGATTTCGCGCTCAACTCAATCGGATATCCGAAGCCTCTTACTGTATCCGCAAAACAGTTTGCACATTTCGGAAAGAACCCCGCAAAATATGCAGACGCTAAGAGATTTACTGTTGATGATGACTTTGCCGTTGCAATGATTCGCTGCGAAGGCGATATCGTAATTGACTACCGTGCTTCTTGGGCAATGAATATGGATACTACTGGTGACTCCATGTTCTTTGGTACAGACGCAGGTCTTAAAGTAAAAGCTCCTGTTGGCTGCTGCTGGGACGGTGCTGCCGGCGACCTCCTCCTCTATAAAGATGATGAAGAAGGCAAGCAAGTTGAAACTCAGATAAAGGTAGAAGGAAATAACATCAAAATGGGTATGTTCGAATCAAAAATCCGCGCATTTGTAGACGCATGTCTCACAGGCGGTTCAGCTCCGATTCCGACATCTCAGATAATCTACAATCAGGCGATTATTGATGGTATTATCCGTTCAAACGCTTGCGGTCACGAAGTTGAAATTGATTTATAATTTTTGTATATTTGAATAATACATATCCGCGAATACCGATTTTATCTCAAAGCATTTTAATATATAATATAAATAATTAAAGAAAGGGCTTGACGTTTAATTGCGCCAAGTCCTTTTTATTTTTAAATTTTAATTTATGCTTTTATAAAAGTTATCTCTTGCTGTTGAATTCTTCAACCATATCACGCACAAGCTCAACACGTTCAATATTTCCGTCTGAGGAGAGCTCGTCTGATATACCAAGTATAAGGTGTCCTTCAAACATTTCAAGTACACGTTTTGTTTGGTCGATAAGCAGTTCAATAGGCTGGCTGTCAGAGAAAAGCACAGCTGCGATTCCGTCAATCAAAAATCTTTCATCGCCGACAGCTTCTTTCATTTCCTCAAGAGTAACGTCACCCTGAGGAAGGGGAGTGAGAGCTTCAAATCCGTCAAGGAAACAACCATCTTTCATGTAAGGAATATAGTCCTTGAAATCGCCGTCAAAATGAGAATAAAGGATTTTTCCGGCTGGGTGAAGAATATCACGGCGTTTTTCGTATTCAGGAAGTATATATTTTTTGAAAAATTCGGGAGAAGTTACTTTGCAGTGCAGGTTATCACCGTAGTTTACCCATTCAAATGGGGACTCAGCTACAAGCTTGAAGTATCCTTCATAACTCTTTGAAAGTGCGTCAAAGTAAGCTTCTACTAAATCCGGGCAGTCAGCGAGCAGATAATATGTTGTTTCAACTCCGCACAATTCGATTATAAGTTTCTGAATGTTAGTGCGAGGTGCAAAAATTACCGGAAGTCCGAGATGACTGTATTCCTTATATAAATTATCGTACTGTTCCTGAGAGTATGTATAAGTGGTGTGTATGAAAACTTTAAGGTCATCTTCATCTTCAATATACCATTTAATCGGCATCCAACCGCCGTTTGAGGTATTTCCGCGTGAAATTTGATTTACTTTTCCGACAGGGGTTTCAATTACAGTTTCATATGTGAGGTTGCCTCTGTCGAAGCCCTGAACTTTAATTGTTTCGTCAAAGTGACCGCCGAAGCAAGAGTTAAACATATAGAGACGGTCTGAACAGCCAAGCTTTTCATAAAGCTGTTTGTGGTCGCAGCCTTTATACTTGCCGGGTAAATCTTCTTTTCTGAACATACGGTCAGCATACCAACATTCAATACGCGGTTGCCAAATGGTTTTTCCATTGGCTCTTTTATGTAGGATATCACGATTTAATTCCAGTAAATTCATTTTATTATATCTCCTAGATTTTTAATTTTAAGCGTTGATTTGATATAAATATAATAATGTATTTTTATAATACAACATATATATGTTTATTTCGTTCAGAAAAATATTATCATACTTTTCACAATGCCATATGAACGATTATACAAGAGGTATTAGCGATTGCGCCATGTGGACGGTGCAAACAGAAGCAGAATCGGGAAAATCTCAAGTCGTCCGGCTAACATGTTAAATGACAGTATTAATTTTGAGATATCGCTCATCCAGGAACAGTTTGCGATAGGTCCAACCATACCAAGGCCGGGTCCTATATTGTTAAGACACGCTGTAACGGCAGTAAAACCTGTAACCAAATCACATTCTTCCGCCATTTCGATAAAGAAAATGGATACCGTAAAGAGCATAATATATACGATAAAGAAAGAAGTTGCACCTCTAATGACATCACGTTCAACCGGTTTATCTTCCATTCTTATCGCGACAACCGCACGTGAATGAAGCATATATTTTATTTCACGGAGTCCGGTTTTTATAAGCAGGATTATTCGCCCTACTTTGATACCGCCGCCCGTAGAACCGGCGCACGCTCCACAGAACATCAGCATGATCAGTACAATTTTTGAGAGAGCCGGCCATTCGTCAAAATTATATGTAGCAAATCCGGTTGTTGTGATTATAGATGCAACCTGGAAAAAAGAATATCTTACTGAATCTGCGATATTTCCGAAAATGGAGTAGATATCAATTGCGATAATTGCGGTAGAACCTGCTACTATTGCGAGATACCAGCGCAGTTCCTCACTTTTCAGTGCCTGAGCGAAATGACCTATTGCAATAAGATAATATAAATTAAAGTTTACTCCAAACAGTACCATGAAAATTCCGATTACGTAATCGAAATACGCACTGTCATAAGCGGCTATGCTGATATTTTTAATTGCGAAACCTCCTGTTCCGGCAGTACCAAATGAGTTTACAAGACTGTCGAAAAGAGGCATTCCCCCAAAAAGCAAGAGAGCTACTTCGATAAATGTGAGCACAATATAAAGTCCGTACATTATGCGTGCCGTATGGCCGATTTTTGAAACAAGCTTTCCGACTTTAGGTCCCGGAACTTCAGCACGCATAACATGCATGAGCTTTACCGAGCGAGTATCTGTTTGAGGAAGAATCGCAAGTACAAATACAAGCACTCCCATTCCGCCTATCCAGTGAGTAAAGCTTCGCCAAAAAAGCACTCCGTATCCGAGAATTTCGACATCTTGTAAAATGCTTGCTCCAGTAGTGGTAAATCCCGATACAGTTTCAAAAAAAGCATCTACAATTGATGGAATACAGCCGTCAATTACAAAAGGCAGTGCTCCGATAAAGGAAAGCAATATCCATGATAGTCCGACAGTTACAAAGCCTTCTTTTGCGAATATCGATGTATTTTCTGGTTTTTTAAATGTAAGAAGTGTTCCTAAAATTACTGAGCCCAAAATAGGAATTAAAAATGCCGCATAAACATTTTCTCCGTATATAAGCCCGACTATAAAAGACGGAATCATAAGTATGCCTTCGACACGCACAAGCTGTCCGATTATATAGGCAATCATTTTGTAATTCATTTAAATTTCCTCTTTTTAATAATACAAAGTTACCAAAATTATTTTTAGTCAATAATATCCTCTAGGTCGCGCAGAGCTTCATCGCTTTTAGCAACTACGATAACGCTGTCTCCTAGCTCTATTGTGTCATTTCCGTGAGGGTAAATAATTTTTCCGCCTCGAATTATACATGCAAGCAAAAGATTTTTCTTAAGCTTCATATCACGTATAGGTACATTTAAAAATTCAAAACTATCGGCGGCAATGAATTCAAGAACTTCCGCGTTTCCGTCTACAATTTTATAAAGAGCCTGAATACTGCTTCCTTCCGAATTTTCGATTCCGCGCAAGTAGCGCAGTATATTGTTTGCCGATATATTTTTAGGAGAAATTATACATTCAATGCCGATTGAAGTGAGCATTTTCATCATATTAAGGCGGTTTACCTTTGTAATAATTTTATCAACCTTTCTGGTTTCTGCGAACATTGATATAATAATATTTTCTTCATCTATGCCGGTAAGGGAAACAACTGCGTCAACTTGGTCTATTCCTTCTTCGATAAGAATATCGCTGTCAGTACCGTCACCATTTATAAGCATTGCTTT
>CALWTV010000002.1 GCA_944384555.1 uncultured Clostridia bacterium
TCAGTATTAGGTGAAAGCCATCAGGCTCACAGATGCGCAGAAACCGCCCAGCGCATGGATTCTCATATACCTGACTGCGGCGGCTCAAAACAGGCAGCGTCCTTCCTCTCAATGAGCGGTATCGGCGACGCAAAGAAAATTTATAATGATGTAATCAAACCGGGCGGAGCTAAAGGATACAGCACATTCCTCGGCTATTACACGCTTTCGGCGGCGGCTTTGGGCGCGGATACATATGCGGAAGTTATTGATGTTATGCGTGAATACTGGGGCACTATGCTTGACCTAGGCGCAACTACATTCTGGGAAGATTTTTCAATCGACTGGGCAAAGAACGATACGGGAGAATTTATCGCATACGGTATTGATAAGCTACCTACACCCGGACTTAAGGATATTCACGGTGATTACGGCGCTTACTGCTATGTAGGTTTCAGACACAGTCTCTGTCACGGCTGGTCAAGCGGTCCCGCTCCGTGGCTTGCTGAAAATGTTCTCGGAATCAGATGTGCCGAAGCCGGAATGAAGAAAATTACCTTCAACCCCAATTTAGGCAGTCTAAAATACGCAAGAGGTAAAGTGCCCACACCTAACGGAGAAATTCAGGTTGAAGTTGAAAAATCAGGCGACAAACTTAAAACCAATCTCATTTTGCCAGACGGTACAGAACGTGTTTAATTAAAATATAATACAAATTAAAATCCCCTCGAAACAAGCTCACTGATATTTTTATATCGGAGTTTTCCGAGGGGATTATTATAATTTTATTCTTTCATATCGCTGACAATCGAGAAATATGAGCGTGAAGTAATTCGGTAAACCAAAGCGTAGAACACTGCGAAAACAAGATAACAACATACGGTTACCATTACTAAAAATTCAATATTTGCAAGTCCGAATAACAGAAGCAATTTTTGAATCAGCGGAAACGCAAACGCAAGATGAATTCCCGCGGTAATCAGCGGCATGAAAAATACCGTCAGAATCTGAGAATTTATGCTTTTCCGAATTTCCTTTTTAGTCATGCCAACTTTCTGCATGATATCGAAACGTGACTGATCCTCATATCCCTCTGAAATTTGCTTATAGTAAATAATCAGCACTGCCGCAAAAATAAAGACTATTCCAAGCACAATTCCTAAAAAGAACAGTCCGCCATACAGAGAATAAAAATCACCTCTTGTCTGAGCTACACTTGAAATTGAAAAGAATATATTATTTTCATCATTTATCCCTGTACCATTTTGTGAATAAAAATTATCATAAAGCTGATTATATATTTCAATTTGTATATCGTCATCGCATGAGAGGTCAAATCCGTAAAAACAGCTGAGAATAATCAGAGAATATTCATCTGTTATTGTAAGCTCAATCAGAGAATTTATTTTTTCCTCAAAATTTGGTATGAAAATATATATTGACGGTACAATCTGTATTGCGCCGACTCTGTTTTCCTTAAAATTATCAGCGTGTTTTTTTATCGTATATGTACTGTCAGCAATTTTAATTGTATCACCGTCATAATTGCTTTTTGTAGTATATATAATCGCCTCATTTTCAGAAAGAATCTCATCTGTACCCATTATTCGGTTGTAGTCCTCTATCGGGACTATGAAAATCTGCCATAAACGTGAGAAATCCGAGTACATATTTTCGCCTATGTTGAAAATCTCACCGTTTTCCAAAAGCGCCGCAAAACCTGCAAGACGATAGCTCAGGATATTTTCAGGAGAAACGCCGTTTTGTTCCGAGGTTTCACGTGTGATATTATTAATTTGTTCAACTATTTCTGAGTTTATATCATCAATAGAGGTTAAATTTATATCAATATTTATATCGCGAGGATATGTTGTTCGCAGTGTGTCCTCAGTTCCCATATACAAACATACGGTTGAAGATATCATTACCAAAACCATCGTACATAAAATACAAATTGAAGCAAGTCCTGCACCATTGCGTTTCATACGGTATACCATTGAAGAAACTGAAACAAAGTGATTTGTTTTATAATAATACTTTTTATTTTTTTGCAAAAGCCTGCATATAGTGACTGAACCTGCGACAAACAGCATGTATGTAGCTATGATTACCATTACAACCGCTATAAAAAACCAGTTAATTGCTGCGACCGGATCCTTTATCGAAACCGCGAGATAATAAGCTCCGCCAAGAATAATCGCGCCGAGCAGAGCAATAAGCCAGTTTGCTTTCGGAGGTTTTTCGCCGGCATTTTCACTGTGAAGCAGTTCAATTGGATTAGATGTATGGATTTGACGGAGTGTATTCAGG
Source organism: uncultured Clostridia bacterium (assembly GCA_944384555.1). Lineage (GTDB taxonomy): Bacteria > Bacillota > Clostridia > Oscillospirales > CAG-272 > CALWTV01. Next base: position 2,290 of record CALWTV010000002.1, read on the forward strand.
AAAATCAGAATAAAAATCACTCCGAACAAAATCAGTGTCTGCAAAATCGGCTGAAATCCTATTGAAAATGAAAAATCCGCCGAAGCACCTAAAATCCGCACCATTCCGAGTTCCGCGAATTTGGAAAACAAAATTCCGAAAAACAATCCGCCACATACGGTAATCGCAGTAATTATAAGTGTTTCCCACACCAAAACCAGTGCAATATTTCGTTTTCCCATGCCAAGAATGTTGTATAGCCCGAATTCCTTTTTGCGTCTGCGTACCAGAAATGAGTTGGTATAAAACAGAAAAATAAGAGAGAATATGCACATTACACCAAATCCTATGAAGAGAAAACTCTGCATGGTTACCCCGCCGTTTATTTTTGAAATGGTGGGTGATGTGCTGAGAAAAGATACTATATAACACATCATGACCATGCCGGCACACGTCAAAATATATGGAATAAAGAATTTCTTATTTTTGCAGATACCTGTCCATGCCAGCTTTCGGTAAAGTCCTCTTGTCATTTAACATCACCGCCTGTGGTAAGCAGAGTGAGCGTGTCAGAAATTTTCTGATACAATTCATTTTCCGTGCTGTTTCCGCGGTATATCTGATGAAATACCTCCCCGTCTTTGATAAACAGCACTCGTCCGGCATGACTTGCCGCCTTTACAGAATGCGTTACCATTAAAATAGTCTGCCCCCGCTCATTTATCTCCCCAAAAAGACGGAGAAGTTCATCGGTAGCTTTTGAATCAAGCGCGCCAGTCGGTTCATCTGCCAGTATCAGCCTTGGATTTGTAATAAGTGCACGTGCGACTGCCGCGCGCTGTTTTTGTCCGCCAGATACCTCATACGGATATTTTTTCAATAATTCCGAAATTCCGAGCTGCTGCGCAATCGGAGTTATTCGCTTTTTCATCTCAGCCGGACTTTTTCCGGACAGTACCAACGGAAGATATATATTGTCCTCAAGTGAAAATGTATCTAAAAGATTAAAATCCTGAAATACAAATCCCAAATAATCCCTGCGGAATGACGCTATCTCGGATTCTTTGATTTTAGATAATTCCTTTCCGTCAAGGCGCACACTGCCGCCGGTAGGCTTGTCAAGAGCCGCTAAAATATTTAACAGAGTAGTTTTACCTGAGCCGGATTCGCCCATTATGGCTACATATTCGCCTTCTTCCACCGTGAAAGATACATTTTTCAGCGCATGCACCTGATTCAATCCAAATCGAGTGGTATATGTTTTTTGAAGTGCGCTGACTTCTAAAATACTCATTTGTATAACCTTTTTTCGCTTTGCACATTTATGAAATTAACTGCATTTTGCGAAACTTTCCTTTCTCTATAATAAACATGGAGATATCAGCATTGGCTGAAAAATCTCATTTGCTTTTATGCGTCTATTATATCAAAAAGTAAAGTACGTCTCCATATCATCTGCTTACATTTCGTCCGCTATTTCTTACATTTTTGTCATAAGTAATTCACGGTAAAGCCCACAGAAAAGTTTCGCTCAAGCCTTTTCGGAACAAAGGCTTTGCCTTTGTTCGGGCTTGCGGGGTCAATGGGCGGAGCCTTTGTCGCTTGCCGCAGCAAACGAAACTCACTTGCGCGTGGAAAGTGTTCTCTTTTTTTGGTTATTCTCTGAAATTTCGGAGCTTTTTTAGAAGTACCGCAAAATTATCGGGCAAATCCGCATAAAAAACCATATTCTCGCCGGTTCTTGGGTGAACAAACGATAATTCACCGGCATGAAGGCACTGACCGTGAAGCAAACTCGCATTCTGACGCTCAAATAAAGTCTTCCCGCCGCCGTATACCTCATCTCCGATTATGGGGTGCCCGGTATAACTCATATGCACACGTATCTGATGAGTTCGCCCCGTTTCCAATTTCAATTGAATATATGAAAATTTCTGTCCGCCTGCGGAATACCGCTCAAGGCAGGTGTAATGAGTTACCGCCGCTCTTGCGGAATGAATGCCGTCATTTATAACCGCCATTTTTTTGCGGTCCACTGGGTGACGCCCGATTGGGGCATTGATTGTACCGGAATCATCTTTTATATTGCCGCAGACAATCGCGTAATAAACACGCCTTATTTCGTGACGTGAAAGCGCGTCCGCCAAAAATACATGAGCTTCGTTATTCTTTGCCGCTACTAAAAGCCCGCTTGTGTTACGGTCGATACGGTGAACTATTCCCGGACGTATTACCCCGTTTATTGATGAAAGCGAGTCTCCGCAGTGATACAGCAAAGCGTTTACAAGCGTACCTGTTTCATTTCCCGCGGCTGGGTGAACAACCATTCCTTGCGGCTTGTTTATTACGATTACATCGCTGTCTTCATATACTATGTCAAGCGGTATATTTTCAGGCACAGCGTCATCAGGCTCGGGTTCAGGTATAGATACCTCAATCATATCACCGCTCCTTATGCGGTAATTTTTAGCCGCTGATTTTCCGTTTACAATAACTCCGCCATCATCGATTATCTTTTGAGCGGCGGAGCGTGTTATATTTTCATTTTCTGAAACAAAAACGTCGAGTCTTACCCCGACGAATTTGCTGTCATTATTAATTTTTACTTCTGACATTATTCACTCTCTAAATTCTTGTATGTATTCTTTCTTACTGTTGATTTTGGGCATTCAGAGCAGACTCATTTTTCTTTGACTGTGAGAACTCGCTGAATATAATATAAATAATCAAAAGTGCGCTGCCCACACAAATTAAAGCGTCGGCAAAATTGAATACATAAAAATTGATAAAATCAAATTCAAATAAATCAACCACAAAACCACGTCCTACACGGTCTATCATATTACCTATACCGCCGGATATTATAAATCCAAGCGAAGTACGCACGCAAACAGATTTCGGTTTTGAGATTATCAAATATATAATCAGACCAATTATCGCGACTGTAGAAAGAATCATAAATACCCAACGGTGGTCTTTCAGCATTCCAAAAGCCGCACCGGTATTTTCTACATATGTAAGAGAAAATAATCCATCAATCACGCTGACCGTATCTATCGGCTTAAGATACTCAAGCGCGAGATATTTCGTCACCTGGTCAATTACTATGCCTAAAGCGGCAATTATTATCCAAAGCGCCATTTCAATCAGTTAACCTTATCTGAATTTTCACCGGAATCAGAATTTGTCATATCCGTGTTTTGGGCATCGTTATTTTCATCAGAAACGCTTTCGTTTTCAGAATCATCTGATTTGTTTTTGCGGCGCAGTGATGAAAGCGGTACTGTAAATTCCTTTGTGACATCGGGATCATCAAAATCATCATAAATATCTGTGTTTTCATTCAAATTTGGAATTTCGGATTCAATGTTCGGTTGCGGCTCTGACTGAAGATTTTGAGCTATATCAATATTTTCAGCTACATTATTTCCGATATTTTCATTCTGATAAGTATCGCCGTTGTCCGCTGACATTGTATTGTCTGCGGGCACATCATTTTTATAAGTATCAGTATCATCAGACATTGCGTCATTTACCTTTTTATATGTTTCATTGCTTGCCGCTTCAGCCGCATTGTTTGCGTTATCGGAAATACGCGCCGAAGTGTTTGCGGCACTCGCTATATCGCGTTTTACTGCGGTTATCAGCTTATCGGTCAGCTGGTCTATATTTATTTGAGCGCGGCGATATGATTCTCCCGAAATACGCTCTATATTTTCTATATGTGTGTTATAGTGATTATACAGCGTAGTTTTAAATGCGCTTACCTGACGGTTTAATTCTACAAGCACTTGCTTTTCTTCCGCAACACGTTCCTGCATATCAGCGATAATAGAATCACACTGCCCTTTTACAGAGCGGAGCAGTAAATCTGAACGCTGATTGGCTTCCTTTATAATTGTACGGCTTGCCGCCTGAGCGCGAGTTAAAGTCGTGCGGATATCATCTTCCGCTTCCTTAATCTCATCTAATTTTGCAACCGCGGCATTTAATTTGCGGTTAAGCTCATCGTTTTCACGGAAAAGTTCCTCATACTTATCGAGTACGAAATCTATATATTCATCTACTTCAGCGGTATTATATCCGCGCATTGCTCTTGTAAAACTTCTTGCTCTTAATTCATTTGGTGACAGCACTTTATTTTCCTCCACTTATTAATAATTAATGCATAATTCATAATGCAT
>CALWTV010000003.1 GCA_944384555.1 uncultured Clostridia bacterium
GTTGTGGCATACGGCAAAATTCTTCCGCAGTCTGTGCTTGATTACCCCAAATACGGTTGTGTAAATGCTCATGCGTCATTGTTGCCTAAATACCGTGGAGCGGCTCCTATTCAGCGCGCTATAATGAACGGTGAGCGTGAAACCGGCGTTACTGCTATGTATATGGATGCGGGAATTGATACAGGCGATATGATTTTAACCGAAAAAATCGTAATTGAGGAAATCGATAATTTTGAAATAGTCCATGATAAATTGGCTGAAGCCGGTTGTACTGCACTGAAACGTGCAATTCAGGCGATAAAGGACGGTACGGTGACACGTGAAAAACAAAATGATAATGATGCCACTTATGCCGCTAAAATTGAAAAATCAGATTGTGTTATAGATTTTTCACGTACTGTACGGGAAATAAATGACCAAATTCGCGGACTCTCACCTATTCCTCTCGCATTTACACATACCGCGAACGGAAAAATTTTAAAAATAACATCGGCACGCCCACTTTCATTTACACCTGTTTCTGCTGAATGCGGGACAGTTGTATCACTTGATGACGGAGCAATTGGCGTATCATGTGCGGACGGAGTAATCGGTATTACCGGAGTGTTGCCGGAGGGAAAAGGCAAAATGCAGGCGGCTGACTTCATTCGCGGACGTAAAATTTCTGTCGGAGATAAATTTCTGAAAAAAGAAACTTTTTAAAAAGAAAAAAGTTTTTAATTAATAATAAAGCATAGTTTTTTTCAAAAGTATATCGCGGAACAGGAGGATAATAATGTATTTTTATGGAATTGATTATACGTATATAGTTCTTGTATTGCCTGCAATGATATTTGCGATGTGGGCTCAGTTTAATGTGAGCAGCACTTTCAAAAAATACAGCAAGGTTCAGATAAGAAGCGGAATGACAGGCTATGACAGCGCACGCTTGATTCTTGACCAAAACGGTTTATTTAATGTCCGAATAGAGCAGGTATCCGGCGAGCTTACTGACCACTATGACCCGCGTGCCAATGTAATAAGACTTTCTTCATCTGTGTACGGCAGTTCAACAGCCGCGGCAGTTGGAGTAGCGGCACATGAAGCCGGTCACGCTGTTCAGCACGCAGTCGGATATACTCCAATAAAATTCCGCACCGCAATAATTCCGATATCGCAAATCGGTTCCACACTTGCATTTCCTTTATTTTTGATAGGAATATTGTTTTCATTCCCGATGCTTGCTTATTTGGGAGTAGCGTTTTTCGGAGCGGCTACATTGTTTCAGCTTGTTACTCTGCCGGTTGAATTTAACGCAAGCAGACGTGCAGTAGACGCGCTTAAAACGTCGGGAATGCTTGACGGCGAGCAATTGGACAGTGCTTCAAAGGTACTGCGTGCGGCGGCTCTGACTTATGTTGCGGCACTTGCGGTATCACTTGCTAACTTTATACGTCTGTTTATTATAGCCGGACGTTCAAAGAGAGATTAAGAAAGTAAATATAGAAAAAGGACGGAAACCAGAAGACATTTTTATATAATTTCATAAAAGTATCTTTTGGTTTCCGTAAAATTAAATTATGAATAAATCTCAAAATCCACGTCTTGCGGCAGTTCAGTCGCTTACCAGAAGCGAAAAAGATTCGAGATATACCAATCTTGAAGTAAATGCCGAGCTTAGACGTGATAAATTCCGAAGTGATAATTCTGACCGTGCTTTTTTTACCGCTCTTGTGTATGGCGTTGCGGAAAGAAAAATTACACTTGATTACATTATTGAAAACATATCGTCACGTCCGCTTTGCGAGATAGATACCGAAACCGCAAACATAATCAGAATAGGTCTTTATCAAATTATTTATATGGATAAAATCCCAAACCATGCCGCAGTGTCGGAATGTGTGAATATTGCGCAGACACGCTCAAAGGGATTTGTAAATGCGGTACTGCGTGAATATCTCCGGCGCGGCGATAAAATCAAGCTACCCGATGAAAAATATGAAAATTGGTCGGTAAAATATTCAGCTCCGGTTTGGCTGTGCCGTATGTGGGATATGCAGTATGGTTGTGAAAATGCTCAAAAATTGCTTGAATCGACAATACGTCCCCCAAGGCTGTGCTTGCGTGTGAATACGCTGAAAATATCTGCTGATGAATTGCTTTCACGTTTGATAAAATTGAACTATGACGCAAAACTCTCGGAAATTGCAGACGATATGATAATTATAAACGGAAATGCCGCCGTATCGGAGCTTTACGGGATTGACAGCGGTTTATTTTTTATAGAAGATGAATCTTCGCGGCTATGTGTATCTGCGCTTGGAGCGCGTGAAGGAGAATTTATAATCGATGCCTGCGCCGCTCCAGGTGGAAAAAGTTTCAGCGCCGCTGTTGACATGAAAAATCAGGGGAAAATTTTATCATGCGATATTCATAAAAATAAATTAAATCTGATTTCCGGCACTGCCGATAAACTCGGAATAACAATAATAAATGCAGAACTTCGTGACGCAAGACTCAATTGTCCTGAGTTAATCGAAAATGCTGACCGTGTATTGTGTGATGTGCCCTGTTCGGGATTGGGAGTTATTTCTAAAAAGCCGGATATCAGATATAAATCGCCCGATGATATTGAGGGGCTTGGCTCGGTTCAGTCTACGATTATCGAAAATTGCGCAAGTTATGTTAAATCCGGCGGAGTGCTTGTGTACTCGACCTGTACATTGAATAAATCCGAGAATGAAGATATCGTGCGTGAATTTCTTGCGCGTCACAGCGAATTTGAACCTGTGGAATTTGCTTTCGGAGAGTTAACATCCGAGGGAGGAATGCTTACTCTATTTCCTCATATCACGGAAACGGACGGATTTTTTATCGCAAAAATGGTTAAAAAAGATAAATAATAATTAAGAGTTGAATAATATGACAAATAATAATACTGTATCTTCGGAAATCGTGCGTACAGATATATTATCCCTCTCCTTTGCGGAAATTACTGAATTTATAAAATCTGTTTCTGAACCGGCATACCGTGCAAAACAAGTTTATGAATGGATTAACCGCGGTGTAAAATTTACCGACATGAATAATCTACCCAAATCGCTCAGAGAAAAACTCGAAAATTTGTGTGAATGGCGTTTGCCGTCAGTTAAACGAAAGCTTGTATCTAAAATTGACGGTACCGTAAAATTTTTGTTTGAGCTGATTGACGGTGAATGTATCGAATCTGTTTTCATGAAATACGAGCATGGCAATACTATATGCGTATCAAGCCAAGTCGGGTGCAGAATGGGGTGTAAATTTTGTGCGTCCACGTTAAATGGAAAAGTGCGCGACCTTAAACCCTCAGAAATTTTGGGGCAGGTAATCGCCGCGCAGAATGAAACCGGTGAACGTATATCAAATATAGTTATGATGGGTATAGGCGAACCACTCGATAACTACGATAATGTAATAAAGTTTCTGAAATTAGTAAGTGCAGACGGTGGATTAAATATAGGACTTCGCCATATCTCGCTTTCTACCTGCGGTATTGCCGACAAAATCCGTGACCTTGCGGACGAGGGACTTCCGGTTACACTTTCGGTATCGCTTCATGCTTACGAGAATGATGTACGCAGTCAGATAATGCCGATAAATAAGAAATATCCAATTGAGGAATTGCTTGATTCATGCGTTTACTATTTTAAAAAGACCGGAAGGCGTATTTCTTTTGAATATAC
>CALWTV010000004.1 GCA_944384555.1 uncultured Clostridia bacterium
TATAGGAACAAAAAATGTTGACCTTGTACGCGGTGTGGCAAATGAGGCTATGATAAGTGCAGTAGCACATTCGGTTGTTTTGCTTGAAGTTAAGGACGGCTCCGATATTGAAGCTATTAAGGAAGATATAAAAACTAATGTAAATCCGTACAAATGGGTATGTGTAGGCGTTGAAGATAAAGATGTACGTGTTGAGAGTGAAGGTAATCTTATTTGCCTTATAATGGTAAATGATTATTCTGAACAGCTCGCTGAAGCTTTCCATGAAATTGCGGCGGATTACGCAAATAAATAAAATCTTTTTAAAAGATTTTTAAAATTACAGGAATAATACAGAAGCTTTTTAAAAGATTCTTAAAAGTATCGGGGCGGCACTTTGTTTTTGTGTGTATCAGGCGCATATCGACAAGACGCCCCATATTCATGTTTACGTATGAATAAAATTTAATAAAATTTAAAGGAGGATTTAAAGAACCGTGCTTTTTTCCAGTATAAGCTTTCTTTATTATTTTCTTCCGTCGGTACTGCTGATATATTTTGTTGTGCCGAAAAAATGGAGGAATCTTGTTCTGCTTGTTTTCAGTCTTTTTTTCTATTTCTGCGGCGAACCGGTTTATACTTTGCTCCTTGTTTTTTCTTCAATATCCGATTATCTTCACAGTCTGTTCATTGAAAAATACCGCGGTACCAAAAAAGCACGTGCGATAATGATATCCTCTGTTGTAATAAATTTAGCAACGCTGGGATTTTTCAAGTACACTGATTTCTTTATTTCAAATATTAATTTTCTGTTTGGTACTGATATACCACTGCTTAAAATTCCGCTGCCTATCGGAATCAGCTTTTTTACGTTTCAAACGATGTCGTATAGCATAGACGTTTACAGAGGAGATGTAAAAGCGGAAAAGAATTTGCTCACTATGGGAACATATGTCTGTCTGTTTCCGCAGCTTGTAGCCGGACCGATTGTTCGTTATCAGACGATAGCGGAGGAGCTTCAGTCAAGAACTCATTCACTTGAGCGCTTTGCATCTGGGATAACACGATTTGCAGTGGGACTCGGAAAAAAAGTACTGCTTGCCAATACTTTAGGTGAGCTGGGCTCAATACTTGGAAAATCTGATGCTACTGTATTATCATGTTGGCTATGCGCTTTTGCGTTCGCACTTCAGATTTATTTTGATTTTTCGGGATATTCAGATATGGCGATAGGTTTGGGCGCGATGTTTGGCTTTACTTTTCCGGAGAATTTCAATTATCCGTATATATCCACCTCGATTACGGAATTCTGGCGCAGATGGCATATGACACTCGGCTCGTGGTTCCGCGATTATATTTACATTCCGCTTGGCGGAAATCGCGTATCTAAACCGAAATGGCTTAGAAATATCTTTATAGTATGGTTTGTGACAGGTTTTTGGCACGGAGCAAGCTGGAATTTTATAATATGGGGATTGTTTTTCGGCGTACTTCTCACGCTTGAAAAATTGTTTTATGCAGACTTTCTTAAAAGACATAGAATTTTTGCACATATATACACGCTTTTTGCGGTGCTTATCAGCTTTGTGATTTTTAATGTTGATGCCTCATATGGCATTTCAGGCACATTGCTTGGAATGTTTGGATTTGGCGGAGTAAGCGCAGTTTCAGCGGAATCGGTTTATTATTTGCGCAGTTATGCGGTGCTTCTGATTATTGGAATTATCGCGGCAACACCCCTTCCGAAGATTGCGGCAAATAAAATCTTTTCGCTTGCCGGAAACGGTAAAAATGCGGCACTGGCGATTGTTCAGCCGGTATTCTGCGGCTTAATTTTAATTTTATGTACTGGATTTTTAATAGACAATTCGTTTAATCCGTTTCTGTATTTTAGATTTTAAGGAGGTGCGGCATTATGAATTCCGAAAATAAATCAAGTAAAACGGTAAAAATAAAAAATATCGCCACAATCGCGGTTTTTGCGGCGATTACGGCAATAATTCCCATTGCGAGTATGATAATGCCCGACCTTGAAATCTCAAAGAGCGAGCGGCGACATTTGGCGGAATTTCCCGAGATTACAGCTGAGAAAATTTTTTCATCAGAGCTGTCAGGTGAAATTGAAGAATATTTGCTTGACCATGTTGTGATGCGCGACGGATTCCGCACAATAAAAAGTGCGTTTCAGTTTGGAGTTCTGAGGCAGAAGGATAATAACAATATCTATATTTCAGACGGTACAGTATCGAAAATGGAATATCCTCTTAATGAAATTTCAGTTAAAAAAGCGGCACGCAAATTAAATGACCTGCGTGAAAAGTATTTGAGTGAATCTGCGGAAGCAGGACGCCTGTTTTACTCGGTGATACCGGATAAAAATTATTATTTAGCGGAAAAAGGCGGGTATTTATCGATAGACTTTGAAAAATTGGAATCAATTCTGGCGGAAAATTTAAGCGGCTTTGAATACATTCCAATAACGGATACGCTTTCAGCAGATGACTATTATAAAACCGATACACATTGGAGTCAGGAGAAAATCGGAGGAGTTGTAAACCGTCTTGCCGAAAGAATGGGATTTGTAAGTGAATTCGATATAAATGATTATGAGATAAAATTAATGGAGCCGTTTTACGGTGTTTATTACGGTCAGTCTGCGCTCCCGCTCGCACCTGACACGATTTATTATCTTACTTCACCTGTTACGGAAAACGCAGAGGTGTATAATCTTGAAACCAATTCAAACATACCGGTGTATACAACAGATAAATTTACGGGAATGGATTCGTATGATATTTTTTTGAACGGCGCGGCGGCGTTTATTACTATCACAAATGAAAATTCAAAAAGCGATCGGGAACTGATATTATTCCGTGATTCTTTCGGAAGCAGTCTTGCACCGCTCTTGATTGACGAATACCGCACAATAACGCTGGTGGATATCAGATATATTTCAAGCTCACTGCTTGACCAGTTTATTGATTTTCACGGTCAGGACGTGCTTTTTATGTACAGTGTCGGTGTTTGGAACAATAGCGATATGCTGAAATAATTTCTCACTTGGCAAAAATGTATTAATACGTTTTTCAGTATAAAAGCATTAATAAAAGAGGTCATGTTAATATGAACCTCTTTTTTACTTAGCAGAAATACGCTGTAAAGATTTCATGCCAATTTATTATGAATATGTTTTGATTATTTCATCAGCAATTTCGCGTTTTGTTACGCAGCGGTCCATTGCCTGCTTTTCTATGAAGCGGTGAGCTTCGGATTCGTCAATTTTCAATTTGCTGATAAGCAGCCATTTTGCTCGATTGACAATCCGTATCTCTTCCATTTTTTCCTCTATTGAAAGCGTTTTCTTTTCAGAATTTCTGAGCCTTTCTCTCGCACTTGACATCCATGAAAGAGCGGTAGCTATAGAGGCCTTTGAAGTAGGTTTAGGAAGGGTAAATACCCCATGCTCTGCGACTTTATCGTATATTTCCCCATGCAGGTCGGAACGTACTATGAGAAGCGTAACAGTTTCTTTTGAATTACAGGTATCTATTGCAAAACGTGTACCGATATCGTCCGGCAAGGGGGAATTTATTATAACGAAATCAAATGCGCGTTCGGAAAACATTCGTTTGGCGGAGTTAATGCTTGAAGCCTTGCTTATCGGAGTATATTTTGATTCTGGGAGCAGAACTGATACCGCATCATTAAAATTTTCCGATGATGATACAATAAGGACACTGTAAACCCGTTCTTTCAGACTCATTTTTTCCCCCCTCTTTTACGCTTAATTTTAAAAAATTTATTTATTGCAGTATATATCTAAAATTGCGGCAGGTATATATTTTTTTATAAATTCGCTTTCAGCAGCTAATTTACATGCCGCAGATAGATTTTCAGGCAATTTTTTGAAATTTTGTAAAAAATCTTTATCTGCTTTGTAAAAATTGAAGTTAGCGGCTTTAGGCAAATCCAGTTTATTTTCAATCCCGTATAATCCCGCGTAAATGATAAGTGCGAATGCGAGATAAGGGTTGGCTGTTGGGTCAGGTGAACGAAGCTCGGCGCGTCGGTATTCGCCGACTGCTGCGGGAATTCTTATAAGTTGAGAGCGATTTTCACTTGACCATGACACATATCCCGGAGCTTTATTTATTCCAAATCGTATATATGAATCTTCGGAGGGATTCATAAATGCGGTCATTTCCTCAATTTTATCAAGAATGCCGGCAATCGTATAGCATAGATTTTTAGAGCTTTCGCATGGTTTTACTGATATGTTGATATGAAATCCGTTACCCGGCTTATTTTCAAGCGGCTTAGGACTGAAATCACCGTAAATACCGTTGCGTTGACATACTGTTTTAACAACAGTTTGAAAAGTCATAGTGTTGTCGGCTGCGGAAAGCGGGTCTGAATAACGAAAATCGATTTCATTTTGTCCGGGACCTTCCTCATGGTGGGAACTTTCCGGACGAATTCCCATCTGTTCAAGTGTAAGGCAAATCTCACGTCGGATATTCTCACCTCTGTCTTCGGGTGCGATATCCATATATCCGGCATAGTCATAAGGAATTTTTGTAGGTTTATTATTTGAGTCAAGTTCAAATAAATAAAATTCCTGTTCAGCACCGAAAGCAAAGTTATATCCGGCTTTTTTTGCATCTTCTGTTGCTTTTTTCAGCAAGCTCCTTGTATCACATTCAAAAATTCTTCCATCGGGATAGGAGATACTTGAATACATGCGCATAACTTTTCCGTGTTCTGGTCTCCAAGGAAGCGGCATAAGCGTTTCAGGGTCAGGGTGTAGCAGAAGGTCTGAATTTGTTTCGTCACCGAAACCTGCAATTGCCGAGGCATCAAAAGCAATTCCATATTCAAAAGCGCGGAAAAGCTCCTCGGGCATTATAGATATATTTTTTTGCTTCCCAAATACATCACAAAAGGCGATGCGTATAAATTTTACGTCTTCTTCGTTGACATACTGCATTACCTCATCTTTTGAATACTTCATAATATTGTACCTGCTTTCTTTTAGTTTTCAACATATATCTGCTTGTACGGAGTTTGCTGTCTAGAGTAACTGCGTCAAATTGAAAATTCATAGTTTTATTATTATAACACACTTTGAAATTTTTTTCTATGTATTTTTGTAGAAAATACGTTTGAATATTATATATCTACAGTAATTGTGAAATTTAATGCTTTCCTTATTGAAAATACGGCTTTAATGTGATAAAATATATAATTATAAAACAAATTTAAGGGGAATATATTTATGAAAGCAGTAATCAGCGTAACCGGAAAAGACAGTATGGGAATTATATATAAGGTAAGCGAGGGCTGTGCAAAATGCGGAGCCAATATAATAGATATTTCACAATCAGTTTTGAAAGAATATTTTGCAATGATAATGATTGTGGATATAGACAGGCTCAATATCCCGTTTACGGAATTTATCGATTCTATGTCAGCTATCGGAAAAGCAAATAATCTCGAAATTCATACAATGCACGAAGATATTTTTAATTCCATGCACAGCATATAAAAATATATATTGACATATAATGCAAAGATACTAATTTCGCGGTTTTAATTTTGAAAGGTTGACAATATGTATAATATAAATGATATAAACGAAACAATAGCGATGATTCGTGAGGAAAATCTTGATATCCGAACTATAACGATGGGAATATCACTGCTCGACTGTGTTTCAGATGACGCAGATGTGCTTGCCTCCCGAATATATGATAAAATTACACGATGTGCGGAAAATCTCTGCAAAACCGGTGAGGATATCGAAAAAATGTACGGTATACCGATAATAAACAAACGTGTGTCGGTAACTCCGATTTCACTTGTCACCGCGGCAATAAAGCCGGATAGGGTAGTCGATATCGCAAAAGCACTTGACCGTGCGGCAGATACTCTCGGTATAAATTTCATAGGTGGTTACAGTGCGCTTGTCCATGGGGGAACTACATTTGCCGATGAAGCGTTGATTGAGTCTATTCCGGAAGCACTCGCTTCAACAAGCCGTGTTTGCTCCAGCATAAATGTAGCTACTACAAAAGCCGGCATAAATATGGACGCAGTAGCCAAAATGGGACGTATAATAAAACAGACTGCGGAACTTACCGCGGCTGAAGATTCAATCGGCTGTGCGAAGCTCGTGGTATTCGCAAATGTGCCTGAAGATAATCCTTTCATGGCAGGAGCGTTCCACGGCGTAGGTCAGCCGGAAACTGTAATAAATGTCGGAGTATCAGGTCCGGGCGTTGTTGCAGTTGCAGTAAAAAAAGCCGGCGGCTGCGATTTTTCAGAATTGGCGGAAACTATCAAAAAAACCGCATTTAAAATTACCCGAATGGGACAGCTTGTAGCGAGAGAGGCATCTCAGCGTCTTAATGTGCCTTTCGGAATAGTTGACCTCTCTCTTGCGCCTACTCCCGCAATCGGAGATTCGGTAGCGCATATTCTTGAAGGTATGGGGCTTGAAAAGTGCGGTACTCATGGAACTACCGCCGCGCTTGCAATGCTCAATGATGCAGTAAAAAAAGGCGGCGTTATGGCGTCATCTCATGTCGGAGGTTTATCAGGCGCGTTTATTCCGGTTTCAGAAGATGCGGGAATGATTTCTGCGGCGGCGTGCGGTGCGCTCTCAATTGAAAAGCTTGAGGCAATGACAGCAGTTTGTTCAGTAGGACTTGACATGATAGCAGTTCCGGGTGATACTCCTGCTGAAACAATAAGTGCCATTATCGCAGATGAAATTTCAATCGGGGTAGTAAATACCAAAACAACCGCAGTCCGTGTAATTCCCGCAGTCGGAAAATCAGTCGGTGACAGCGTAAGCTTCGGCGGTCTTTTAGGCGAGGCTCCGATTATGAAATTAAGCTCGTATTCTTCAGCGGAATTTATTGCGAGAGGCGGAAGAATTCCTGCGCCTATTCAAAGTTTAAAAAATTGATTTTCGGGAAAAATACATGGGAGGAAAATTGCTTTTTATATCGATAGTGCTTTTTCCTCCCGTCTCCTTTTATTTTGGGAAAAACTATAATAAAATCGGGTGTTTATTATGAAATCAAAAATCGCCGATATTCGCAGAATAATTCAATTTTTCACCGATATTGCCGCCTTGCTTGAGCGTGACCGCGTCTCGGTTTATGCGGCTCAGGCCTCTTTTTTTATTATAATTTCGTCTATTCCTTTTATAATGCTGTTAATAAGCCTCAGCCGATTTATTATCCCTGTATCGGCTATGGATGTACTTGATACCATAGCGGCATTACTTCCAAAAAATCTGCGTGAAACCTTATATGCGATGACTGACGATATATTTCAAAGAAGTGCGCTGCCGTTAATTTCGGTTACGGCTGTAACTACTTTGTGGTCAGCGTCCCGAGGTGTGGCTGCTGTCGGACGCGGAATTCAAAATGTATACGGAATAGACGAAAAAAAAGGCTTTTTTTATGAAATATTTCGCTCACTATTTTATACTGTTACTTTTATTGCATTAATATTAGTGACTTTAGTTATTCTTGTGTTTGGTCAGAGTCTGATGATATTATCTGAAAATTACTTTCCTGCTCTGTCTGAAATTATGGCTGTTATAATAAACACCAGAGGTATACTTTTTTTTGTTGTAATAACTTTATTTTTCACTATGATATACAGCACATTTTCCAAAGGTCAAATCACATTAAAAGGGAAAAAAAGAATCTCGCATATTCCCGGAGCTGCGTTTGCGGCGGCAGGCTGGATGCTGTATTCTTTTTTCTATTCATTATATATTCAGTATTTTCCGTCTGCGTCATATATTTATGGAGGTCTTGCCGCAGTCGTTCTGCTTATGCTGTGGCTTTATTTCTGTATGACAATATTGCTCTACGGTGCTGAACTAAATAAATTAATAGAAAAAAAGTACAATTCCATTAAATCAAGTAATATTAGATACTGATTTTTATTTGCAAATAAATGTAACATAAAAATATATGGGAGAATGTTTGGCATAATTCTCCCATAAAAGCGATTTTATTATAAATATCCGAGATACGCGAGCAAACCGTTATATACGCCTAACGCAAATAAATCGGGACGTTCTGCCATAAGCTGCGCCTCATACGGATTTGTTATAAATCCAAGCTCAACAAGCACAGCTGGCATTCTTGTTTTTCTAAGTACATACAGACCCGGACGCGGTTTGACGCCGCGGTCTTTAAATCCGGTAAGTGCGGTGAGCTGAGTGAGTATATTTTCTCCCAATACCCCTGCCTTGCTGTCAACTGCATAAACAAGTGCCTCGCTTCCGCTTCCGAACGGATTTTCAGACGCATTTGTATGAAGGCTAATAAAATAATCCGCTCCCCACTCATTCGCCTGATTCGCTCTCGCCGCAAGGCTCGATGCGTTTGAGTTGCCGAGCTGAGTTTCACTTGTCGGACGTGAAAGCTTTACCTCGAATCTGCCGTCCTGCCTCAATAACTCCGCAAGTCTGATTCCGATTTCATAAACGATATCCTGCTCACGATATCCGTTTCCCTCAGCTCCGGAATTGGGATTTCTCGGATTATGACCTTGATCGATATAGACTTTTATTGCCATATGTAATTTCCTCCGATTTGCTTAAATTGGATATACTAATATATTATATGATATATATAAGAAACGGGAACAAATATTATGAAAGAAATTCAACATATTTTAAGTCATGTAAGAAGCGCTGTCGAAAAATACGATATGATACATGACGGAGATAAAATTGCGGTAGGAGTTTCCGCCGGTAAGGATTCGCTCACTCTTTTATGCGCTCTCGCAAATCTAAGGCGTTTTTTTCCTAAAAAATTTGACCTCATGGCAATTACAATAGATATGGGATTTGAACTGCTTGAACCGGACAGCCGCCGGAAAATATTATCTGATGACGGAAAAACATTGATTACTCCCGCCGAACCTGCGGTTATGAACCTTGAGCCGGTAAAAAATCTTTGCGAAACTCTTGATGTGGAATATCACATTGTAAAAACTCAAATAGCGCATATAATTTTTGATATCCGAAAAGAAAGTAACCCCTGCTCTCTGTGTGCCCGTATGCGCAGAGGCTCACTGCATGACGCGGCACGTGAATTTGGCTGCAATAAAGTTGCTCTCGGTCATCATTTCGATGATATTGTGGAAACATTTATGCTAAATTTGTTTTTTGAAGGACGACTTGGTTGTTTTCAGCCTGTGACATATCTTTCACGCGCTGATTTATATCTGATACGCCCGCTTATCCATACTCCGGAAAAAGAGATAAAGTATTTCGCAAAAAAAGCGGGACTCCCTGTAATAGAAAGTCCCTGTCCGTCTGACGGTACAACTGAACGTGCAAAAATGAAAGAATATCTCGCTCAGTTTGACCGTGAACATGGCGGATTGTATCACCGTATAGCCGGAGCGATAAACCGCGCCGGAATTGACGGCTTTAAAGAATAATTATTCTTGCCGTTCACTATTCCAAATAAAAAATATTTATCGTTCTATTTTCTTGAAGAACAAAAAATATATCAAAAATCCGTCAATTATAAAATCATATATTCTGAGTTTATCAAATAGGATTATACTTGACAATATCGAAAATATCACGATACCAACGCCGATTATTTTCGGGAATATACCTTTTTCTTTTGTCAGCCACGTAAAATATGCAAGTATTGGGGAGAACAGCGAGAATACAGTCCAGCCTGAAATAATCAAATTACTATAAATACCGTTTGTTATAAAAGCCGCGGCATAATATGTAATAAGCATACCCATACAAAATGGGAAAATGTTTAGCATAGCCGCTTTTTTAGATTTGCTGTAAATTGATATTAGAGTGCCGAGAAGTATCCATATTGCCATTTCAGAAAATATATTTCCTAAATTTTGAGTATAAATATCAAATACTCTGCTGAGAACTCCTAATAATAAACCGATGATAAACGTACTTAATGGATTTAAAATTATATTTTTTTTCACGCTCTGCCGTCTCCCTGAATGTAATGTATAAATTATATTATAACATCACATAATGAATTTTTCTATAAAAAATACGCAGAAAAAATTATCAGAGGAGACGCTGAATTAAAATTAAAACTGGCACCGATTTTAATTCGATGTCAGTTTTTTTTTATTTATTTAATAGTCATCCACATTGCAACGGTACTTCGGGATACATCTTCGGGAACAATGAGCTTTCCGCTCTCCACTTCGTCACGCACAGTCATCATACGGATATTCATGATACTCACAGACGCACAGTACGATAAAACTTCATGCAAAATTTCAGAACTGCTTTTTTTAAGTATCTCAATCGTTTTGTCAAAAACTGATTCAATGTTTTTCATCAGTTCTGAAAACAGTTCATGCTCTTGTACCGCATGATTTATTTTATCAAGTGAGTTATTTTCAAAAACAAGGATATCAGGAATAATATTTCCATCGGAATCAATGTGAGAAAATCTTTTGTCTATTCCAATCTTTTTCTCTGTTTCTGTGAAAGAGGAATAATTTCGGCTGTTTTTAATTACATTACCTAAAAACACGGCTTGCTGAGAATCCATTTCACCCGCTCTTTCCCACATGTTATAATCACAAATTTTATATGTCCAAAACATGGTATCATCGTTTCCATATCCATTATGTCCGGCACTGCAATTGGGCAAATCAACATCTTCATATCCTACAAATCCCCAAGTTTCACCGCTGCTGCGCTTTTCCGGATAATCCATAGTATAGTCTTTTATTTGCATAACACAATAGTCTATGATGCGAAGGACAAACCACCATTTGATGTCTGAATCTGACATATTATTGCGTACCGCACCGATTTCTCGAACTAAGGGAATTAAATCATCGGCAATTTTATCAGCCATTCTGCTGCGCTCTTTTGAAAATTCAATTTGCGCTTCGTAAATCTTGATTTGCGTTTCACTGTCAAAAATGAAGAAGTTTGTTATATATTTGTCTCCTACTTTTTTGAGCAGAGTCGATTCTTCAAGAATTCCTACTTCCTCTTCTATATACGGAAGCGCTATGCCAAGCTCCATAGCTAATTCTTCTATGGTTGACGGATTATTGTTAGCCTGCAGTAAAATATTTTTAGGTATTTTTCTTTGTACTGCTTTAAAAGGTAGACCGCTTGGCTGGGGTCCGCTTGAGCTAAAGCTGATTTTTTCAGGTTGATAACTTCTTTTCCCGAACTCTCTTGTCATATCCATACCTTCTTTCAAAATTTTGCGGGCTCGGAACAACCGCATTTTCGCGGCGCTCTCGGTGATTTGCAGAGACAACGCTATGTTCTTAAGAGAAATATCATTTAAGTAATACGGAACAATGACGTTTCGGTATTCACATGAAATAAATGCAAGCTCACGCCGCAGAAGTACCAGCTCCTCATTCTTTAAAATTTCATTTTCAGGTACTACTGAATCATTAATGCAAAGATTTTCGATATTGTCAGAATAAAAATTTTCTATTTTTATTCTCTTGCGTTCAGCCCATCTGCTATATTGATTTCTTGCAATTTGCCATACCCATGATGAAAAATCGTGCGGCTTGTTTCCTTTA
>CALWTV010000005.1 GCA_944384555.1 uncultured Clostridia bacterium
ATTGTATACCGACTGTAACAATATCACTCATCAAATTAGGCAGAGTTAGGTCGAATACCGCCTGCCCGAACAATAATCCAAAGCATATCAATATCAAAAAAACATAAGGTTTCAAATACCTGAATACAACTCTCATTTAAATAAGTTCTCACTCCTTAAACAAGCATTAAAATATGGCAACTAAAATTTTATTCACTTCTGAGCGCAGTAACAGGGTCTTTTTTAGCCGCAATTTTTGAAGGAATAAGTCCTGCAATCCATGTAAGCGCCATACTTATCAGTACAAGAACGATACCTCCAATAACGGGAAGCTTCGCAACACCCGATATTCCCGAGATAGCATAAATAATCATATTAATCGGAATTGTAAGCAGAACAGTTACTCCTATTCCGATAGCACCTGCGGTAAATCCTACAAGGATTGTTTCGGCATTGAATACTCTTGAAATATCTTTTTTGCTTGCACCGATACTTCTTAAAATACCGATTTCCTTCGTGCGCTCAAGCACCGAAATATATGTGATTATTCCTATCATAATTGAAGATACTACAAGCGAAATTGCGACAAACGCAATCAATACGTAACTGATTGTGTCAACGATAGTGCTTACAGAGGAGAGCATAAGTCCGATATAATCTGTATACGTGATTACATATTCTTCATTACCAGAGTCAGTTTTTTCTTCGTTATAATCATTAATAATATCGGTTATATATGACTTTGATGAAAAATCTACCGGATATATATATATCGCCGACGGATTTTCTTTATCTGTCACTCCGAGAATATCCATATTATTTTCATAAGTTGATTCACTTACAGTCGGTTTTGCATACATTTCCATCAAAGCCGCTTTTTCTTCTTCAGAAAGTGAGGCAAAATAAGCCTGTTCTTCGGGTGTCATTGAAGATACATCAAATCCATTATCGGGATTTTGTTCGGTTTGGGTTTCTCCATTTGAAAAAGGTATGCCGGTAAATATATCGGTTTCTTTATTGTCACGCTGAGCCGCCACAACTTCAGATGAATTTATTTTTTCAATAACTGTATCGGTAAGTGAGGAAAGATATCCTATGGAACCGGTAATTGATGTGGCTGACGCTTCTTCTTTAGGGCGCAAAATTCCGACAACAGTAAGTTCTATTCCGTTGTCAAGCGCATTTTTCATAAATTCCTCATCTTCGCGCATATCTGTCCAAATACCGTCATTATTCTGATAATAATCAGTATTTGCTAGCAGGGTATATGAAAGTCCAAGCAAATCATCATATTGGTATATACTCTGTTCAGTTTCTGTGACAATTCCTTCCATTGCATCGCCCATGATTTTGTCAAGTTCTTCCGCGTCTTTTAAGCCGAGGGAATAAAGCACAACATCACTTATTTCGTTTCGGCTGTCTACAACCAACACAATTTCGTTATAATTATCGGGCCATTTTCCAGCGATTACATCATACTGTGATTCAAGAAGTGTACGATTATCTATCATCTCCGACCATACGTTTATTCCTGAAAACGCCGCGAAAGGAGTGCCTGCCGCAGATCCACCCATACCCATATTTTCAAATACTTCACTCGGATTAACCTGAACTATGCCATTTGAATAGTCGGATTTGTAAATGTTCATATCCACACCGTATCTGTATGAAATCGCAGATACATAATTTTTAATTTCCTCGTTTGAGTCTATATATTTTTTAAACTCGGCAAGGTCATTTGTCTGTACCTGAGACACCATTGTATTCGTCATTGTACTCATTATATCGTTTGAATACACCGCGTCAAGTTCGTGTGAAAGCTCGCCTTTGTGATTTTCCGACATTGCGGTCATCATGCTTGTCATGTCCACTGACTGCTTTTCAATCATTATTGGATATGATGAAAGCGTATCTTCTTCAACTTTCGAGATATATGCCTGAAATCCGCTAGAAAGCGATAAAATCAGCGCGATTCCGATAATTCCTATGCTTCCGGCAAACGCTGTCATAAATGTACGCGCTTTTTTAGTCATAAGATTGTTAAGACTGAGCGAAAATGCCGTTGGAAGTGACATTGAGGTTTTGCCTGATTTTTTATTTTCACCTGTACTTTGAGATTCAATGCAAGGATTTGTATCATCAATTACTTTGCCGTCAAGTAATTTTATAATTCTTGTGGAATATCGGTCTGCAAGCTCCGGATTGTGCGTTACCATTATTACAAGCCGGTCTTTCGCAATTTCAGAGAGCAGTTCCATAACTTGAACGCTCGTTTCCGAATCAAG
Organism: uncultured Clostridia bacterium; assembly: GCA_944384555.1. Classification (GTDB taxonomy): domain Bacteria; phylum Bacillota; class Clostridia; order Oscillospirales; family CAG-272; genus CALWTV01. The sequence goes on from CALWTV010000005.1 coordinate 2,265, forward strand.
CGCGCCGGTAGGTTCATCGGCAAGCAGAATTTCAGGGTCATTAACCAAAGCTCGAGCTATCGCAACACGCTGCATTTGACCGCCTGACATTTGATTTGGTTTTTTATTCAGCTGGTCTCCAAGCCCTACTTTTTCAAGAACTGTTACTGCACGTTTTCGACGTTCCGATTTAGATACACCGGACAAAGTAAGTGCAAGCTCAACATTTGACAAAACAGTTTGATGTGGGATAAGATTATAGCTCTGAAAAACAAAACCGACAGAATGATTTCGGTAAGAATCCCAGTTTTTATCGCTAAATTCTGCGGTTGATTTTCCGTTGATGGATAAGTCACCTGAGGAATATCGGTCGAGACCGCCGATAATATTCAGTAATGTTGTTTTTCCACAGCCGGAAGGTCCTAAAATTGATACAAATTCACTTTCACGAAACTTTAAGCTTACGCCTTTAAGAGCCTCAACTTTTGTATTCCCTGTTGTGTAATTTTTTGTAATGTTGGCAAGTTCAAGCATTGCGTATCCTTTCCTGATTTAAAAATATGTATATTTATGGTTAATATAATAACCCAGTTATATAAACCTAAAATTAACTTATCTACATAAATAATATTGTTTACACAATAAACATAAAATAAGCTTTGATTTGTGAATAATAGTAAAAATAATAATGGATTTTAATATATTTTTATAAATTGGAAAAATAAAAAACCGTACGCATTATACGTACGGTTTATATGGCTGGGATAGCTGGGTTCGAACCAGCGAACTGCAGCAGTCAAAGTGCTGCGTCTTACCGCTTGACGATAACCCCTTACTTAAGTTATTATACCATATTAATAATTACTGTG
>CALWTV010000006.1 GCA_944384555.1 uncultured Clostridia bacterium
ACCACAAACGCTTCACTGCTTGATGACGATAGTATAGATTTTATAAATCAGCATTGTTCAAATGTGGTGCTTTCCATTGACGGAAGAAAATGCGTAAACGATAAAATGCGTCCTTTTGAAGACGGCAGTGCTTCATATGATGTAATTATGCCTAAAATTAAAAAGCTCGTAAGCCAAAGAGGCGACCGCGATTATTATGTACGCGGAACATTTACACGTGAAAATCTTGACTTTGCGGACGATGTTATTCATTTGGCTGATGAAGGCTTTACGGAAATATCAATTGAGCCTGTTGTACTTCCGCCGGAGAGTCCAATGTCGCTGAGAAAGGAAGACTTACCTGCTATTTTTGCAGAATATGAAAAATTGGCTAAAAAAATTATTAAGCGTACAAAAGAAGGACGTCCATTTAATTTCTTCCATTTCATGGTTGACCTCGATGCTGGTCCCTGTGCGTACAAACGTACTAAGGGCTGCGGTTCAGGCTGCGAATATGTTGCGGTTACACCCGAAGGCGATGTTTACCCATGTCATCAGTTTGTGGAACATACAGAATATAAATTAGGCAATGTTTTTGACGGCGTGCTTAATGACGAGATACGCAGTGGATTTGCACACTGCAATATATGTTCAAATGAAAAATGCGCTGACTGCTGGGCAAAATATTTCTGCGGAGGCGGATGTGCGGCTAACAACTTTAAGTATTGTGGCTCAATTATGGAACCGTATGAAATTGGCTGTGAACTTGAGCGCAAGCGTGTAGAATGTGCACTTATGATTAAGGCGGCTTTAGCTTAAAAGAAAATTTAATAAAAATACTGATTGACGGAATATATTTTATAATATCTGTTTACCGTATATTGGAGAGGTGATTTTGTATGATAAATCTCAGCAAAGAGACGATAGCACTTCTTGATGATATTGAAAATCGCATAGACCCCGATATTGAAGATGATTTTTGCGAGCAGTGGAGAAATTTTCTATACGGAAAATTCACGGGAGATATATTCCGCCCTCAGCGTAAAAAAGTAAGTCAGCCCTCTGTTCCTTACCGAAATATAAATATAAATGATGCCATAGGGAATTATGAGCTAATGCTTGTAAGCCAAATGGAGGGGGCATCGCAGGCTCTTTCCGGAACATCTTCCGCTCCTGCTGTAAGAACAAATTATGGTACCGGAATAATGACATCATTATTCGGGGCAGAAATTTTTGTAATGCCTTATGAGCTGAACACCCTGCCGACAACACGTTCATTTAATGATACGGATAAAATCAGACAGGTTTTAGACAGAGGTATGCCTGATTTAAATACCGGTTTCGGAAAAAATGTCTTTGAAATGGGAGAAATATTCAAAGATGTATTTTCGAGATATCCCAAAATAAATAAATATGTTAATATTTATCATCCTGATACGCAGGGACCTTTAGATGTATGTGAACTGCTTTGGGGTGGAGAAATGTTTTATTCCATGTACGATGAGCCGGAATTGACCCATGGTATGTTGGATTTGATTACCGAAACTTATACCGCATTTATGGAAAAATGGTTTAAAATGTTCCCATGTGAAAGTGATATAAATTGTCATTGGGGCAATTTAATGTATAGAGGAAAAATATTGCTGAGAAATGACAGTGCAATGAATCTCTCGCCGGAGCTTTACAGTGAATACGCTAAACCGTATGACGGAAAGCTGTTAAAGCATTTTGAGGGAGGAGCAGTGCATTTCTGCGGCAGAGGAGACCATTACATGGAACAGCTATGCAGTATTCCTGAGCTTACGGCGATAAATATGTCGCAGCCGCATTTAAATGATATGGAAGTTATATATAAAAATACGGTGGACAAGGGTATAAAAATACTTGCTTTCAGTCGTGAAGTTGCGGAAAAAGATTTAAAGCGAAACGGCGGCTTCCATAGTAATATGCATGCTTAAATAAAAAGGGCATATCCAAGTTAAACTAGCGTGATAATATCCGCCTGTCAATTTTGGATATGCTATTTTTATATTATTTAAGATAATAGTTTTAATGCATTGTTTACAAAAATTTTTTCTTTAAATTCGCTGGATATACTGAGTTGGTTAACATAGTCTATTGATTCTTTAGAAGAACCCCAAGGCATATCGCTTCCAAAAAGAATTTTCTCCGGGTCATGATTTTTAACGATACGGTTCATCTGTTCAATTGGCATTCCAAATGCCTTTGCAAGAGAAGTATCAAGCCAAACATTTTTTCCAACTAAAAATTTTTCAACATCATCCCATAATGCGTTGCCGCCAACATGTGCTGCAACCAGTTTAAGGGAAGGGAATTTATTTATTACATTTAAAATTCTTTCAGGCGTTGCATGGATAAAATTTGGTGAAATAACATCAAATCCAGCGTGAATTGAGACAATCATATCAAATTCACAACACAAAGCAAATATTTCATCAAATTTCTCATCATCTATTACGGTTTCCATATAATCAGGATGAAGTTTTATTCCCCTGATTTTAGAATTTTTAAGTCTTATCATGGTTTCTCTTTTTGTATCGCTGTCAGGGTGAATTGAGCCAAAAGAGATTATACGTGGATTTTTATTTAACTCGATTGCAAAAGTATTTACATTATCCTGCTGTTTAGGATTTGTTGCTATATTGAGTACAACAGAACGGTCAATTCCGGCATCGTCCATGGTTTTTATCAATGATTCAATAGTGCCGTCAGTATGAGGCTCCATTTTTGCAACTGCGGCAAGTTTTGATATAGCGCGTTCAGCGAGGTTATGTGGAAAAGCGTGAGTGTGAAAATCAATTATCATAAAAATACAACCATGGCTTTCAAT
>CALWTV010000007.1 GCA_944384555.1 uncultured Clostridia bacterium
CGCAAAGCCGGAATTATTACTGACAGCGGCTCTAAATTTATGTCAAAACTTATAATTTGTGTAGGTCAGCCTTTTTTGATTATCGGTTCTCAATTAAAACTCCAATATTCAGATGAACACATTAAAAATGTATTTCTTGTTCTATTGCTCGGAACCGCTTCTCATATTATTATATCAATTATCGCATTCATTGCCGCAGTCAAAATAAAAGATATTGATACGCGCAAAATCGTCGAATTTTCAATTATTTTTTCAAACTGCGGATTCATGGGATTTCCCCTGCTTGACGCCCTATTTGGTGAAATCGGTGTATTTTATGGCTCATTTTATGTAGTTATATTTAACGTTGTAACGTGGACTTGGGGCATGGTTATTCTCGGACGAAAACGCACCGATATTAAAATCAATCTCTTTAAAATGATTGTAAATTACGGAACTCTGCCGAGTATAATTGGATTTGTAATATATTTTTCACGAATTCCCGTACCCGAATCCGTACTCGGCGCAATGAACTATATCGGTTCACTCTGTACCCCAATTTCAATGCTTATTACCGGCGGTCTTCTCTCAACAATTAGCTTTAAAAATCTTTTCTGTAATAAATATATTTACTACATAAGCGCTTTCAAGCTGTTTTTGATACCTTTTTCAGTGTGCATTATCTCGGTTTTGCTCGGTTTATCAGAAATGATGGTAATTTTTTTAACTGTTCTGGCAGCTATGCCTACCGCAGCTAATACCGTCATGTTCTCTGAAATGTATGATATAAAACCCTCTCTCGCCGCCGGAGCTGTCGGTGTAAGTACTTTATTCTCTGTGGCAACTCTTCCTCTTATGATTTGGGTCGCTGATTTATTAAATTCCGTTATTTAAACAAGGATTAATTTACAAAATTATATTTGACAATAATTAAAATATATTATATAATGATAATTATTATTTACCATTATAAATCACACAAGGAGTCATAAAAATGGCAAACGACAAGAAAATGGTTGAACAAATTACCTCGATGGACGAGGATTTTGCTCAATGGTATACCGATATTGTAAAAAAAGCTGATTTAATCGATTACAGCAGTGTAAAAGGCTGTATGATTATCCGCCCTTACGGTTACGCAATTTGGGAAAATATTCAGAAAATTATGGATGCGAGATTTAAGGAAACCGGCGTTGAAAATGTTTATATGCCTTTATTTATCCCTGAATCTCTTTTAAATAAAGAAAAAGACCACGTTGAAGGCTTTGCTCCTGAAGTTGCCTGGGTAACTCATGGCGGCAGTGAACCTCTCACCGAACGTCTCTGCGTTCGCCCTACTTCTGAAACATTATTCTGCGAACATTATGCAAATATTATCAAATCATATCGTGATTTGCCTAAATTATACAATCAATGGTGCAGCGTAGTAAGATGGGAAAAAACTACTCGTCCTTTCTTGCGCAGCCGCGAATTTTTATGGCAGGAAGGTCACACAATGCACGCAACTGCTGAGGAATCTGAAGCAGAAACGCTCAAAATGCTCGATGTGTACGCTGATTTCTTTGAAAAAGACCTTGCAATTCCTGTAATAAAAGGACGTAAAACCGACAAGGAAAAATTTGCCGGCGCAATTGCAACGTACACAGTTGAAGCACTTATGCATGACGGAAAAGCACTTCAAGGAGGTACAAGCCATAACTTTGGTGATGGATTTGCGCGTGCATTTAACATACAGTATCTTGACCGCGATAATAAACTCAAGTTCTGTCATCAGACTTCATGGGGTGTTTCTACCCGTATCATCGGTGCGATTATCATGACCCACGGTGACAATAACGGTCTTGTTCTTCCTCCCGCTATCGCGCCGGTTCAGGTCGTAATCGTTCCTGTTCAAATGCAGAAAGAAGGCGTACTTGATACCGCAAATGAATTAAAACAGCGTATTTCTAAAATCGCAAGAGTAAAACTTGATGATAGCGATAATTCTCCCGGCTGGAAGTATGCGGAATATGAAATGAAAGGTGTTCCGCTCCGTGTTGAAATCGGTCCCCGCGATATCGAAAATGGTCAGTGCGTAATAGTTCGCCGTGACAACCGCGAAAAAACTTTTGTTAAATTTGATGAACTCGAAAAAGCAATCAGCGAACAACTCGAAGCTTTAAACAATAGTATTTATGAAAAGGCGCTTGACAATCGTACAAAGCGCACTTATACTGAAACTGACCTTACAAGTTTTATCGAAACCGCAAAAACAAAATCCGGATATATACGCGCTCATTGGTGCGGAAGTGAGGAATGTGAGCTTAAATTAAAGGAACTCGCTGATGTTACATCAAGATGTATGCCGTTTGGCGAACAAGGTGAACATGGTCGCTGCATCTGCTGCGGAAAAGAAACTGACAAGCTCGTTTACTGGGGCAAAGCTTATTAATTTTTAATAAATAATAAATAATGAAAGAATTTTCGATTACTCTTTTTCAGCGTCTCAAGCTCATTGACAAAATAATACTGATATGTGCGGTTTTAATGTCGGGACTGAGCTTGCTCACGCTCTTAGGTGGAATCGGGGTTTTCGGAACAAGACAAGTTATCGTTCAGGCATTCGCCGCTATCTGCGGTATTTTTCTAATGTTTCTTATATCTATTTTAGATTATGACTATATAATTTCAAAATTAAAATATTTTATATTCGCTTTCTCAGTATTTGCTCTTGTTGTCGTAATTTTATTCGGAACAGGTGTAAGTGACGGAAGCTCCACAAACCGTAACTGGATTAAAATTCCCGGCATTCCTTTTTCAATTCAGCCGTCTGAATTCGTTAAAATTTGTTTTATCATAACTTTCGCTAAGCACATTGATATTTTAAAAGATAAAATAAATCATATATGGAGCGTATGTCAGCTAATGATACACGCCGGAATAATAATTGGACTTGTAGTGATTTCCGGCGACTTGGGCTCAGCGCTTGTATATATGGCTATAATGGCTGCGATGTTGCTCGTTGCCGGATTATCCATATGGTATTTTATCGCTGCCGGTGTGATGATGGTTGTAATTTTCCCGTATCTTTGGGAACATCTCGACAAATACCAGCAAGACCGTATTCTTGTAGGTTTTAATCCTGAGCTTGACCCCCTCGATAAAGGATATCAAGCACTTCAAAGCCGAAAAGCTATCGCAGCAGGTGGTTTCAGAGGTGCGGGTATGTGGGGCGGTGCTGTATACAAAACCCTGCCGGTCGCACAATCTGATTTTCTATTTGCCGTACTTGCTGAAAAATTCGGTTTTTTTGGGGCTTTTTCATACATGGCATTTATGTCAACCATGATTGTCAGAATCCTGTATATCGCAAGAAAAGCACGCAAAGATTATGGAGCTTACATTTGCGTTGGTGTCAGTGCAATTTTTATTGCCCAAACCGTCGAAAATATCGGTATGTGCTTAGGAATGCTACCCGTTGTCGGCATTACCCTGCCGTTTTTCAGCTACGGAGGTTCTTCCATGATTGCTATGTATATTTGTCTCGGAGTTGTGCAGAGTATATATTCTCATAATAAAAAATACTATTTTGAAAGAGAATTAAGCTAATTTACAAATATTTTTATTTTTAGGGCTGTATATCATAATACAGCTCTTTTTTTAATATAATACACATAATGCTATATATAAATATTCAAAATTAAAAATTGTCCTATTGTTTTTATCGATAAAATAAGCTATAATATTATATGTGTATTTATTTTACGATATTTTTTATGCAAATACGTTATATAAATATAATTAAATCTTAAATAGGAGGACTTAAAATGAATATCTCTCATAATATCAGCCGCGGAAAATTTATTAAGTTTCTTTCATGTATGCTGGCTGCTCTTATGATTACATCGATGACAACTGTTTCCTGCGCGGAAAAAGAAATCGTCACAGGGGAATCGCAAAGTCTTTCTTCTGACTCGCCTGATAAATCTCTCTCTCCTACAATGAATATTATCAATCCTGACAGTGAAATCAGAGGAGTTTGGATCGCAAGTGTTGCTAATATCAATTTTCCCTCTCAAAAAGGACTATCCGAATCTCAGCTTAAAGCCGAACTTGACAGCATTATCGAAAATGCAAAATCCGCAGGGCTTAATTCTATCTTCTTTCAAGTAAGACCGACGGCAGATGCACTTTACAATTCTGAAATTTTCCCAACCTCGGTATATTTATCCGGCGAAAACGGAAAAGCTCCCGACGGAAATTTTGACCCGCTCCAATATTTAATCGAAAAAGCTCATGCTCAAAATATATTCGTTCATGCGTGGGTAAATCCTCTGCGTGTTAC
>CALWTV010000008.1 GCA_944384555.1 uncultured Clostridia bacterium
AGCCGCTTCAATAGGTATTATAGGCGGGGCTGATGGTCCTACAGCTATGCTTGTAACAAAAACACTCGCTCCTGCACTTCTTGGTGCAATAGCGGTTGCGGCATACAGCTATATGGCTCTTATTCCGATTATTCAGCCTCCGATTATGAAGCTCCTTACAACAAAGAAGGAACGCTCGATTGTGATGAAGAATCTTCGTCCTGTTTCTCAAGTTGAAAAGGTAGTATTTCCTATTTTAGTTACGCTCATCGTTACACTGCTTGTTCCGGATGCTGCTCCTCTTATAGGATTTTTAATGCTTGGAAACTTAATAAATGTATGCGGAGTTACTGACCGTCTTTCAAAAGCAGCTCAGAATGAAATAATGAACACTGTAACAATATTCCTCGGAATATCTGTTGGAGCTACTGCTGACGCGGCAAATTTCCTTTCACTTCAGACAATATCAATAGTAGCTCTTGGTCTTGTAGCTTTCTGCATTTCAACAGTTGGCGGTGTTCTCTTTGGAAAACTCATGTGCTTCTTGACTAAAGGTAAAATTAATCCTTTAATTGGTTCTGCGGGTGTTTCAGCAGTTCCTATGGCAGCACGTGTATCTCAGATTGTAGGTCAGAAAGAAAATCCCGGTAACTTCCTTCTTATGCATGCTATGGGTCCTAATGTTGCCGGAGTTATAGGTTCTGCGGTTGCAGCCGGAGTTTTCCTCAACTATTTTGCAAGCTTATAATTTCTCTTAAATTTACGATATTTATGATTTACGGAGTAAATCAAATTACGGAGTAAATCGAAAATAAAAAACAAGGAAAGGAGTAACTATGTCAGATATACGGTAGTTTAATTGTAAAAATTGCCGTATATCTGCCGTATTTAATAAATAATATGGCAAAGGTAAAAATTACCGAAACAGTTTTGCGTGACTCGCACCAGTCCCTTATAGCAACACGTATGACTACTGAAGAAATGCTTCCGATTTTATCAGAGCTTGATAAAGTAGGATATCATTCGCTTGAGGCATGGGGCGGAGCTACATTTGATGCATGTCTCAGATTCCTCAATGAAGACCCGTGGGAAAGACTTCGCATTATCCGTGATAACGTAAAAAATACAAAGCTTCAAATGCTTTTCAGAGGTCAGAATATTTTGGGATATCGTCATTACGCGGACGATGTAGTTGAATATTTTGTACAGAAATCTATTGCAAACGGTATTGATATTATTCGTATATTCGACGCTTTGAACGATGCCCGCAACCTTAGAACCGCAATTGAGGCAACCAAAAAAGAAGGCGGTCATGTTCAGGCTGCTATCAGTTATACAACAAGCCCTGTTCACTCAAATGAATCTTTTGCAAAATACGCAAAAGAACTTGAAAATATGGGAGCAGATTCAATTTGCATAAAGGATATGGCAGGTTTGCTTAAACCTTATGATGCTTTTGAACTCGTAACTGCAATTAAAAAGCAGTGTAAACTTCCGGTACAGCTCCATACACACTATACCGCTGGCGTTGCTTCAATGACCTTAATCAAGGCGATAGAAGCAGGTGTAGATATTGTTGATACTGCGATTTCTCCTATGGCTATGGGAACATCTCAGCCGCCAACAGAACCGCTTGTTGCATCACTTGCCGGCACTCCGTACGATACCGGTCTTGATTTGAATCAGCTCGATAAGATCAATAAGTATTTCACACCTTTACGTGAAAAATATATAGCTGAAGGCTTGCTTGATACAAAGGTTCTCAAGGTTGACGTAAATGCGCTTTTGTATCAGGTTCCCGGCGGAATGCTTTCAAACCTCGTTTCACAGCTTAAACAGGCAGGAAAATCAGAGCTTCTCCCCGAAGTGCTTGCAGAAGTACCGAAAGTAAGAGAAGACGCTGGATTCCCGCCGCTTGTAACTCCTTCATCTCAGATTGTAGGAACACAGGCTGTATTTAACGTAATCGGCGGCGAACGTTATAAGATGGTAACAAAAGAATTCAAAGGTCTTGTACGCGGCGAATATGGTATGACACCTGTAAAAATCAAGCCAGAGTTTGTAAAGAAAATTATCGGTGACGAAAAGCAGATTACCTATCGTCCGGCTGATGACTTAAAGCCAGAGCTTGAGTCTATCCGCGCAAAGATGAAGCAGTATGAGGAACAGGAAGAAGATGTTCTCTCCTACGCGCTGTTTGAACAGGTTGCTACCAAATTCTTTGAATATCGCAAAGCAAAGAAGTATGGTCTTGACGGCGATAACGGTGACAAGCAGTTAGGCGTTCATCCAGTATAATAAATTAGCATAATAAAATCAGGAGCTGTTTTTCTGACAGCTCCTTTATTTTTTTGTTCTTGCAATCAAGTCATTTCTTTTGACAGCGTATTCATATGCTCGTTTGAAATCTTCGGTGTTTTTAGTGCATATTTCAAGTTCAGTGTATATTTTATAAAGCATATACGCACTCATTTGTGGTTCATGAGTTAAAAGCAGTTCTTCTAATATATCCGCCGCTGACTTATATTCCTCAAGTGTGTAAAGGAAATATGATTCAATATGCATTCTATAAATAACACTGATGTTTTGATGAACTGAGAAAAGGACGTCTGCACTCTCACGGTCACCTATATATAAAAGATACAGAATTTTAAAGTAAATAAAAATTTCCGCACTTGCATCACTTATTAAATCATCGGGATTAAAAGGGTATATATCGGCATTGTTTACGGTATCAATTAATTTTGATAAAAGACGTGCGGTAGCTACAATTGAAGATGTATCAAAAATTGTAATAGCGGTAGCTTTCAGTGCATGTGATATAAAATCCGATGCAGACATGAATCTTCCGTGAAAATATTCTTCCTGTGCACCTTTGATACAGCATTTTGCCAAGGCATATGCAATTTCATTGTCGGCATAATCCAAATCATCACAGATATTAATACATGCACGATAATTTTTTTCAATATAAGCTTTTCTGATATCCGCAATTATACTGAGTTTAATATAATCCACATTATTTTCGTCATCAGCATCGCATAAAAAATATCCCGGAGAAACATCAAGTTTTTCGGCAAGATACATCAATGTAGGTATTGAAGGAATAGCGTCATCAGTTTCTATACGACTGAGCATATTTCGGGTTATATAATCTCCCGCCAATTCAGCCTGAGTCATTCCCTTATGCTTTCTTACAGATTTAATTTTTGCCCCTATTTTCATTTTAATCAGTGCTCAAATATATTTCCGCCGTGGCAATCATACGCAACATACAGAGGAAAATTTTCAAATTTTAGTTTTTTTATTGCTTCACAGCCAAGTTCCTCGAAAGCGATAACTTCACATGAAGTGATTCTGCTTGCAGCCAACGCGCCCGCTCCGCCTACGGCGCAAAAATATACTGCTTTATATTTTAAAAATGCATCTTTAACATAATCATCACGCTGACCCTTGCCAATAATTCCTTTAACGCCCATTGACAGCAGACGAGGAGTAAAGATATCCATTCTAGCAGATGTAGTCGGACCGCATGAGCCTATCGGCATTTCGTGCTTTGCCGGAGAGCTTCCCGCATAGTAAATAAAAGCTCCTTCAAGTGGGAAGGGAAGTGGCTGAGATTTGTCAAGCAGATTCATAATTCTTTTATGAGCCGCATCACGTGCAGTATATACCGTTCCTGAAAGGGATATAACTTCCCCCGCGGTGACTTGATTTATCCAAGTTTCGTAATTTTCGATTTTGAATTCACGCATATATTTTGCCTGTCCTTAGTTATATTTTCATCTATAATGGTGGTATTTAAATCAGATTTTTCAGGAGATTTAATTTCAATTGAATTAATTTTTTCTCTCATTATATTATGTGCTGAACATTTGTAATTTGAAATGTAATTTGAAATTTCCTGATTTTTATCATTTATTTTATCAATAAGTGAATTTGTAAGATATTGAATATCTGTAATCGTATTAACTATATCACAGATACATTTATCAGATATGGAGTGAATATTTTCGTCAAATGATTCAATTATTTTATCGGATAAATCAGATAAATACTGCTTTGTTTTTTCAGCGTCATTTTCGGTGTCGGAACGTAATTTTGCTGCCTCAGCCTCTGCGGAATTTATGATACTGTCGGCAGTTGAATTTGCGTTAATCAGTATATCTCCTATTTGGGAGCTGATTTTATCATACATTTCCGATTTTTTATATAATTCATCTTCTTGATTCATATTTGAATTATTATTTTCTGTAAGCTGAATTTCGAGATTTTTTATTTTTGAGTTTTGCTCATCAATAATCGATTGTAGATGTTTTATTTGAGTTTCGTATATTGAAATTTTATCTGAATTTTCTGAAATTGTTTTTTCGTGTAATTGAATTTTAAGTTTCTGTTCATCATTTTTTCTGCGGTACTCATCTATTTTATCGCTGTTTGATTTTTCGTCAGCAAGAGATAAATTTATTTTTTCCAATTCATCATTTTTATCTGAAATTTCTTTATTTAAAGAATTAATTTTATTGTTCAGCGCTAAAATATCAGATTCTTTTTTTTGAACAGTATCTTTAAGTTCAGACTGACTTTTTTTTAGGGATTCATTTTCCTTGTTAAGTTCACTTAACTGGTCATCTTTTTCAGAATTTAATTTTTCAAGTTCTTCTGCTTTTAATTTATACGAGCTTAGCGAACGTTCAAAATCATCGGAAGACATTTTAAACTGAACATTCATTTCCTCAATATACTTGTTTACATCTTCTTTACTGTATCCCTTAAAAACAGTTCTGAAAACAACGTTATCCGTACTCATATGTATCCGCTCTCAATCATTATAGTTTTATAATATTATATCATGTAAAAATATTAAAATCAACAAAAAAAGACTGCTGATTCAAAATAAGTTAAAAAAACTTGATATATAATAATTTACTGACGGAGAGGTGTTTTTACAAATATATACTTGATAAATAACTAAAAATATCTTATAATTATAAAAAGTATAATTGACACTATTAATTAATGAAAGGAACCGGTATTTTGCCGGTATTAATAAAAATGAAACTTGGTATAGTCGGACTTCCCAATGTCGGAAAAAGTACACTTTTTAATGCGTTGACGAATGCGGGAGCTGCAAGCGCGAATTATCCGTTTTGTACGATAGAGCCTAATGTAGGAATTGTTGCGGTTCCGGACAAGCGTCTTGATGTACTTGCGGAAATGTATTCTCCTGAACTTTATACTCCTGCTACTATTGAATTTGTAGATATTGCGGGTTTAGTTCGCGGTGCTTCAAAAGGTGAAGGACTGGGTAATAAATTTTTATCTCATATACGTGAGGTTGATGCGATTATTCATGTACTCCGTTGTTTTGAAGATACTGATATAATACATGTTGACGGAAATATTGACCCTATACGTGATCTTGAAACGATAAACATGGAGCTTATTTTTTCCGATATGGAAATGCTCGAGCGCAGAATAGACCGCACAAGAAAGGCAATGAAAGGCGATAAAACCTTAGCTGACGAGCTTGCATTGCTTGAACGTATAATGGAAGCGCTTGAAAATGGCAAGACTGCGAACAGCGTTGATTTGACTGACGAAGAAAAAGCTTCACTCGGCGATTTAAACTTGCTCACAATGAAACCTGTTATTTACGTTGCGAATATTGCTGAAGATGAAATCGGAAGCGATATGTCAGGAAATGCACTTTATCAAAAAGTAAAAGCTGTCGCAGATTCTGAGGGCGCACAGATAATTCCAGTATGTGCTGAAATTGAAGCTGAAATTGCCGAACTGGATAAAGATGAAAAAGAAGTATTTTTACAAGACCTCGGCATAGAGGAGAGCGGACTTGACCGCCTTATAAAGGCAAGCTATTCTTTGCTTGGCTTAATCAGCTATCTTACAGCAGGTCCAAAAGAAGTCAGAGCATGGACTATAAAGCAGGGAACAAAAGCACCTCAAGCAGCGGGAAAAATTCACAGTGATTTTGAGAGAGGATTTATTCGAGCTGAGGTTATTTCATTTGATGACCTTGTAAAATGCGGTTCAATGACAGCGGCAAAGGAAAAAGGACTTGTAAGAAGTGAAGGCAAGGATTATGTTTTCTGTGACGGTGATGTTGTTCTGTTCAGATTTAATGTATAAAATTGACTGAATAAATAATTTTGAGCATACTTGATTTTTCGTTAAAATCAGATATGCTCATTTTTTATGCAACTATTAATTTAATGGAAGGATTCTATTTTATTAATTTTTTTATTGCCTCAAGATAGTGTCCGGCAATGAATTTCGCACCGGTTTCAGTTGGGTGAACACCGTCAGCGGCAAATACGGTAGGCTCAGTACCTACACATGCGGCGGCGAATAATCCGTCAGTGGGAATAAATACATCTGCGAATTCACGCGCGAGCTTTCGTGTGATTTGAATTTTCGGGTCAAGGTCAACATGGAAAAATTCTTTATCCGGAACTGGGAGTAAAAATTGTTCAAGTATAATGATTTTTGCGCTGGTTTTTTGTTTTATCTGGGTTAATATATCTCTGTAACATTCCTCAAAATACTCATTAGGCATCCAATTTTGAGTATCTGCGAAATGCCATGTATCGTTTACACCAATGAGTATAGATACAATATCGGGATTAATATCGATACATTCAGCCTGCCAGCGTTCACGCAAGTCGCATGCCTTGTTTCCGCTGATTCCAAGATTGATAAATTCAAAATCTTTTTCCGGATATTCCTTTTCTATTAATTCCGCGCAGTATTTCGGATATCCGAAACCGAGATTATGTATGTCGGAGCGGTCACGTCCGGCATCAGTAATGCTGTCACCTTGAAATAAAATCCTCATAATTATCAAAATTCCTTTCGAGATTTATAATAAAATATTTCGTCATTGCTCAAATTATATCACACAGTTAATTTATTTTCAATACGCTTTTAAGATATAATTCCACTTTAAATATTTTTATATAATTTTCCGTTATTCATTTCGTGTTAATATTATTACTATAAAATAAATTCGTGTTAAATATTTAAACATCGTTTATAATTCTGCTTTTAAGAGGTAATTTTTGTGAATTCCAATAAATTAGAAATAGATACTGAAAATATACAGTCTGAAATACAGCTATCTGATAAGTACATAGCAGGAAAAATCGAAAAAAAATCAAATAATTTTAATAAAGTCAGAAAATACCGTGAACTTGATGTAATGAATGTTATTTTTTGCATTTTAGTTGTGCTTATACACGTATCAAGCGTGGCGGTAACAAATCTTCCGGTTAATTCTGCGGTATTTCCGATAATTTATTTTCCATGGCGTCTTTCTATGATTTCTATACAGGGATTTATATTTTTATCGGGAATGAAATTAATTTTTTCTTTTCAGAACCGGAAGTTCATATATTCACGATATATAATAGGCAGAATAAAAAAAATAGTAATACCATACATAGTGTGTACGGTAATTTACTATATCTATTTTGTATATATCGGATATTTTCCTTTTAAAATAATTGATTTGCTCAAATATATTTCAGACGGTTCTATTTCGGCGCAATTTTATTTTGTTTTTATAATAATGCAATTTTACCTCTTGGCACCGTTATTTTTGAAAATAGCTGAAAAAGCTAAGAAAAGCTCATATATATTTTCAATAATATCTGTAATAATATCATTCATTATTACGCAAGCATGGGTTATATTTTTGCCTAAATTATCCTCAGCCATACCGTATATGCCTTTAGGAAAATTTTTTATAGGAAACTTAGTGTTTTTTTACAGTGGCTGTATAGTTGCCGCGAATTATGAAAAATTGAGATATTTCGCGTTGAAAC
>CALWTV010000009.1 GCA_944384555.1 uncultured Clostridia bacterium
AATATCAAACAATATTTCCAATTTGGAACAAGACAGCCAACAACGATGTGTACGTTGGAAATATAGAATTAGCTCAAAAACATTCAAAAGAAATAATTGACGCTATTTACTCTCTTTCCGATAAAATAAAAAACATCGGATTTTACGGGAGCAAAAAAGATATGGACAAATTGATTCTTTTCTTAATCGGATATATTTGCCAAAATACTGAAAATAATGATTTTGAGGTTGAAAAATTCCCTTTTCACGGTATAGATAAAGCTTGGTATATTCTCGGAAGTACCGAAGATAGATTCCATAATAATGAATTTTACCATGGAATCAGTTCAACTGGTTCAACGTTCGAACTCAGAGAATATTATTTTGGTCAGCAGTTTATAAAAGACAACCGCTTCTCCTCTACAGAACAAAAAGCTTTTTACAGTATTTATCTTGGAGAAAGCGTTTCCGATGAATACTTACTCGCAAGACTTATTGAATCCGGCAAGGTTATAAAAAGCGGCGGCTCCTATGAAATAACTGTTCCAGTCATCAGCAATGAACGCGGTGAAGTAAGCGCTTTAAATTCAGTTCTTGCGCCTGTGTTTAGTATTACAAATAAATTGCAATTGAAAATATATGAGCGTTCGCATGAAACAGTCAAAAAATATATACCTAAGCATATTTCTAATCAGACCGAGGTTTTCGGCAGTCTTTGCTCTTGCTGCATTCTGGAAAACTCACTGTTCAAAGAACTGCTTTTAAGAAACATTGAAATTTCAACTGATATGGTTACATGGTTCATTGTTAAATAGAGATTAATTACATAAAAAGGCACTTTTTTCATAGTGCCTTTTCTATTATTTCATTAATATTTGTTAATACTATATTATCTCCAAGAAATTAAGCCGACAATCAACTGCCCAAACAAAATAAGGCAACCGCATATGACTATCTGAAAACACCAATAAATAGTTTTAGAGGATTGATAATAATTTTTTAGAAAATCAGCAATACTGCTCAACGGAATGCAATTTAATATGACAACCGGAAAAACTGTTACAAATCCGACTTCATAAGTATAAATCGGCAGTAACGCCGCTATAAATATACATAAATATATTGGCGTACCTATTAAAAACGCATATTTATGTATTCTTGATTTCTCAAAATTTAATTCTAATATCTTATCCATTCCTTTTTCAGACAATACCATACATTGACTATAAAGCAACATATATAAAATAATACTTAAATAAAACTTAATGTTGAAATTATCTGAAAAAGCACTGTAAAAATTGCTATAACTAATATTATAATTATTGTTGACCGTATAAACAAGCGGACAAGAAAACTGTATCTATTTGTCACAACATCTCCTCTAATTCTATTATTATGCTATAATTCAGATAATACATAATTTAATTCGGATTAATTATCGCTTTTCGGCTCATCGCGGTAGAACTGCGCCTGCTTATCAAACATCTCCGTATATATTCCGCCCTTTGCGTAAAGCTCTGCGTGTGTTCCATATTCAGCCACACGGCCGTCATCGAATACGGCAACTTTATCAGCAAGCTGTACTGCGGAAAGACGGTGAGTGATGAGAACTGCACATTTATCTGTAATCATATTGCTGAACTGAGTATATATTTCATATTCTGCCATAGGGTCAAGAGCCGCAGTCGGTTCATCAAGCATAAAAATTTCACCGTTATGATAACACGCTCTGGCAATCGCAATACGTTGACCTTCTCCGCCTGACGGTTCAAAACCTTCCTCATCTATCCACTTGTCTACCTGTGTATCAATACCTTTCGGCAACTTTCCTATAAGACCGTCAATACCGCTGTCACCAGTCACCTTTTTAAATTTTTCCGAATCATATTCATCAGACAGTATAATATTTTCTTTCAAAGTCAGTGTATATGTACAAAAATCCTGAAAAACAGGCGCAAACAGACGCTGATATTTTTCATAGTCATACTCATTGATATTCACATTATTCAAGAGAATTTCACCCTCTGTGGGAAAATACAGTCTGACTAATAACTTTATGAATGTTGATTTTCCGGCGCCATTTTGACCTACTATGCAGAGTTTTTCATCTCCCCGAAGCGTTATATTTAAATTCTTGATTACAAATCTGTCGCTTCCGGGATATTTAAACGAAACATTTTTAAATTCTATTACGGAATCTTTGTCGAAAAACGGAATTTTATCGCCGGTTGTATACTGAACCAAAGGTATTTCCATAAATTTTATAAATTCCTGAATTTTAAGCGAGCTGCCTGTCAGCGCAAGATATGAATTAACTATTGCTGATAACGCTCCCTTGAATTTTTCAATAGACGATATATAAATCGTCATTGTACCCACAGATAAGCCACGATATATTACACAGTAAATCAAATAGCAATACACCGCTATATCCTGTATGAAATTTGTAGCGCTTGCCAAAAATGAAACTTTCGACTGATTCACATGGTCTTTAAAGTGAACGTCGTTGATTTTTTCCTCATTCGCCGTAAATTTGTTTAAAATATAATCCTTGAAGTTAAATAAACGCAATTCTTTCGCATAATGAAAATTATCCAGCATATAGGAATAGCCCCATTTATACCGGCTCAGTTTGGTGAAAATTTCCCAGTTTTTATAATTTTCAGCATTGAGCCACTTTGTCGCTTTTGAATTAATGTACATAAATATACATATGATAATTATTAAAATGGGGTTGAGCGAAAAAATAATTGTGGATATGGAAAGGAAAGTAATTATATTGTAGATAAGCGAAAATACCTTATCAACGATACTAAGCGCCTCAGATATAGTTTCCCCTGCGCGTCCTTTCAGTTCCTGAAGCTCCGGATTCTCTAAATTTTCATAGTCCATACTCATTGTATGCTGATAAAAAAGTGTCTCTAATTGAGTATCAAAATTTAAAGAAACCCGTTTTAGGTATCTGCCTGTCAATATGTTTATAGCGGAATCCAAAACAGGCGCAAGTACCAGTATGCCTACATAAATAATAAGCTTATTTGTTATTTTGCCGTTCATTATTTCATTGATGATAAATCCGGGAAATACCGTGTAAATCACAGGAAACGCCGCCAGTATCAGCGAACGGAGAGCCGATAATGTTATATATTTTTTACCGTTCATTTTTCCCCAGACAATCGAGAGCATATACTTTGTTGACACCCATGTTGATTTTACTGACTGCATGTCTTTTTTCATATCATATTGTCCTCAGCTTCCAATATTTGAGTTGGCCATACTCATGCTTATAATAAAACTTTAATTATATATTGTCAAGTTTTGTGTAAAATTGTAATATATATTTAATATTAAATACTGTTTAAATAAAAAGGAGATACTTTAACGAAAACAGAAAGTATCTCCCGATTAAATTTTTATTATTTTGTGATTTTTACTGATACAATGCTATTCGAGCGGTGAATTTCCGCAGTCATTTCATTATTTGCCGAATTGAATTTTTCTATAAAACTGCGTATATCTGTTATCAGCATACCGTCAATTTTCTTTACGATATCGCGTGTTCTGAATCCGGATTTGTATGCCGCACTTGAAACTGGAACATTTTCAAAATATGCTCCGTCATAACCGAATGAGCCGGTAGCGGAAATTACAGAATCATCGATATCGGAAATAACCGCACCGTTCCATTCCTCAAAAGCACGTTTTGCCGCATTTTTATAAACCAAATTTGCTGTTTCCGCGTAAATTGGAGAACTTACGCCGCATGATTTTTTACCGAATCCGTCCATATCAAAATTCACAAATCCGGATTTTTTAAGTAAATCCTTATTTGTCACCGTATAGTCATTTGCGGCAGGATTTTTAAATTCGGGGTCAATTCCGATAATTCCTATGTTGTCCGAGTCATCAAACAAATGCGGAAGCTCGATTTTATTATCATAAGAGAAATAAATATTTTCCGAAACTGCATATTCTGAACGCTTATAGCGGTCTTTATCCACAGCAATGAAATTCCACGGCTGAGAATTGACAATAATATTGCGGAAAATTATATCTCGTGCGCTGTTATATGAAACATGAATTTCGATTTTGCCGTCGATTATGATATTATTATATACTCTGCGGTCAAATCCCTCACGGAGTTTTATTCCGCCGCCTAGGCACAAATTATTGTAAATTTCATAATTTGAAGAACCGTCGTCAAGGTCTATGCCCCATGTATGAGGAGCGTCTGCCTCATGTTCAAAGCGGTTATCGTGGATTTTCGTAGTCTGATATGCGTCGATTTTAGTAATATCGAAGAAATGCACGCCATCATTTGTGTAATGACGCATTATCTCACCGAATTCACCGCCGCCATCATATCTCGGCACAGACCAAAATCTGTCGCGCCCCCATGAATTAAACGGACCGTGGTCGGTAGTTTCACGCTGAGAGTCAAAAATATCGTTAAATGCAATTTCATGCCCGCCGAAAGTTCCGTCATTTACATTTATGTTTGAACGCGCACTTTTTCTTATAGTGTTGTGCAGAATCTTAATCCGGCTCGATACAGACAGATCGGAAG
>CALWTV010000010.1 GCA_944384555.1 uncultured Clostridia bacterium
AAATAAAGCCAAGTCAGAGTGAAATTGAGGGCGCGATAAATTATGAAGCAGAGATTCGCAGTACAGGTTTTTCATATTATTTTGCGGAAAATAATACCGCGATTTTTGTAACAGAAATTCCTGATAGCATAGAAACTGCGGCGGCGGAAGATATTTTTACAACATTAATCTCGCGTTTAGGCAGTGGAACTGGTTCGGCAATTCAGACGCGGGAAGAATATTATGAAGCGGCGTTATATCGTGCATCATGCAAAGCCGCAGTAAAAGGCGGAAAAATATATGATAAAGATTATATAAAATGGATATGCGATAGATTGATGTCATTTCCGGATATAAAATATTGTCCTCATGGGAGACCAGTTGCAATAGAAATCAGCAAAAATTCACTTGACCGTCAATTCGGAAGAATAACATAATTATAAATTTGCTCTATAATAAAAATTGGGTTAAATTAAATATAGTCTATTAAAAAAGGGAGAAATAGATGTTTACGCTAATAAAAAAAGAAAATAAAGCTCGCAGAGGCAGATTTGAAACTGTTCACGGTGTGATAGAAACACCAGTATTTATGAATGTCGGAACGTGTGCGGCAATAAAGGGCGGCGTATCGACAATGGATTTGCGTGACTTGAAATGTCAGGTTGAGCTTTCAAACACATATCATCTTCATCTGCGTCCGGGAGATAAATTAATACATGAGATGGGCGGAATTCATAAATTTTTCAATTGGGACAAACCTGTGCTTACTGACAGCGGCGGATTTCAGGTATTTTCACTTGCCCAGCTTCGCAAAATCACAGAGGAAGGTGTGCGTTTCGCATCTCATATAGATGGAAAGCGTATTTTTATGGGACCGGAAGAATCAATGCAGATACAGTCAAATCTTGCGTCTACGATAGCTATGGCATTTGATGAGTGTATCGAAAATCCCGCGCCTTATAATTATGTAAAGCAGTCATGTGACAGAACATATCGCTGGCTTGAGAGATGCAAAAAGGAGCTTGAGAGACTGAATTCACTTCCCGAAACGATAAATAAAAATCAGATGTTGTTTGGAATAAATCAGGGAAGTACTTATTCGGATTTAAGAATTGAGCATATGTGCAAAATTGCGGAACTTGACCTTCAGGGATATGCGATAGGCGGGCTTGCGGTAGGTGAGAGCGCTGAGGAAATGTACGAGACTATCAGCGCTGTTGAACCATATATGCCTGAAAATAAACCCCGTTATCTGATGGGAGTCGGAACCCCGCAAAATATAATTGAAGCAGTGCATTTGGGAATTGATTTTTTTGACTGCGTAATGCCGAGCAGAAACGCACGTCATGGAAATGTATTTACATGGCATGGAAAAGTCAATATAATGAATGAAAAATATATGAATGACCCAAGACCGATTGACGAAAACTGCGGCTGTCCGGCATGTCGAAATTACAGCCGTGCGTATATACGTCATCTTATAAAGGCGAAAGAGGCATTGGGAATGAGACTGGCAGTACTTCACAATCTTTATTTTTATAATGAGTTAATGGAAAAAATCCGTGAAGCTCTCGATAATGACTGCTATGAGGAATTCTATAACCGTTATAAAGACGCACTTGCGGAGCGTTCAGTTCAATAAACAATAAAAAGGGAGTTTTATCGACTCCCTTTAATTTATATTATTTAAGATTTGTGGCGGTATTCACAAGGTGATTTAAAATATTCCTCTAAATTCAAGTAATACCTGCCTTGTTCGTCCGTTCTGAATCCGAGCCATTGCAGAATTTTGTCCGAAGCCGCATTTTTTTCGGCATATGTATCAATAATACCGCATCGTTCCATGAAAGAAAGGGCGGCACTTCCCATAATGCACATTGCCTCATCATCTTCAATTCCGGGAATAGGCGTAAGATTTATTAAATGACCATTCCCGCCTTTTAACGAAAATTGGCATATTCCGATTAATTTATCATCTATATTCGCGCGATATGCAAGAGCGTCAGGTTCAAAATCGATTTTGCATATTTCGCAAATCTGCTGCTGTTCTTCTTTTATCTGAATTGGTGATACTTTGAGCATGATAACACTTCCTATATATTTTGGCATTCTAAAGTAAATAGCTTAATATTTTATAAGTTATTTTTTTCCGGCATTTTTAAGATAATCGACTTGAGATTTTGTAAGATACCGCCATTTCCCGGGAGCTAAATCACCGAGATTTATTTCCCCGATAGCGATACGGGTTAACCGCATTATTACTAAATCCAAAGATTCGCACATTTTGCGTATCTGGCGGTTGCGCCCTTCAAAAAGTATCATTTCGATTACCGAACAGTCATCTTTTACTGAGATAAGTCTGACTTTTACGGGTTTTAGTTCATATCCGTCAATTGTCATAGGCTGAGCTAACTTTTCCGTTATATCAGGTGAAATTCTGCCTTTGATTTTAACATGATAAACTTTTCCGATATGGTGGCGCGGGTGAGTTAAGCGATTTGTAAGCTCACCGTCATTGGTAAGTAGTAGAAGTCCTTCGGAGTACATATCGAGTCTGCCGACCGGATAGATTCTTTCAGGAACGTCTTTGATTAATTCTGTTACGCACTTTCGTCCTTTTTCATCAGACATCGTAGTAACATATCCAATCGGCTTATTCAGCATAATGTATGTATGACGCTGAACAGAGGCGGATTCAATTTTTTTTCCGTTAAGCGTAACAATATCTTTATCAGGGTCAATTTTTTGACCGATTACTGCCGTAACGCCGTTAACTGATACGTTTCCGTTTTCGATTTCACGTTCTGCGGCACGCCTTGACATTATTTTATTATCTGTAAAAAATTTTTGAAGGCGTATAGGTTCCATAAAAACTCCTTTTGTATATGTATAAGGAGATGTTCCATATATAAAAATCATCTCCTTATTTAATCCGATAAATCAATAAATTTTACTGACCAAATAAAATTTCTGAAAGCTTCTGCCATATATTTTTTTCAACGATTACTTCCGGAACATCGTGCGTAGCTACAATAGGAACACTTCCGATTTCTTTGCCGTTATTGTAATATATCACTTTTCCGAGCACATCTCCTTTGTTTACCGGAGCATAGCAGAACCGTTTCATTTCAGTAACTTGAGTAATGTTTGTGCCTTCTGATGTGACTTTAACACAGACACTCAGGGGAATTTCGTTTGTACAGCGTACATATTCCGTTATTCCACCTACACAGGGAACATTTAAATCAAGTGACTGAATGTCAGCGAGTACAAGGCGTTCATAGCTCAAAAATCCTAAATCGAGCATGGCGCGGTGGTCATTCCAGTCATCGGGAGCGTTTAAAGTCACCGCAACAACGGTAACACCGTCTCTGTCTGCGGCGGATACTAAACAACGCCCGCTTTTTTTGGTAAATCCGGTTTTTACCCCAATCGCATTATCATAATATTTAAGCATTTTATTATGATTCAAGAGTAATCTTGTACCTTCAGTTCCGTTTAAGGGAATAGTTTTTTTATAGGTAGAAACGATTGAACGAAATGTATCATTTTCTAACGCATATACCGCTAATTTAGCTAAATCATATGCGGTTGTGTAATGCTCGGGATTGTCAAGCCCATGAGGATTTGTGAAGTGAGTGTTTTCGAGTCCGATTTCAGCGGCCTTTTCGTTCATTAAATCAGCGAAACCTTCAATGCTTCCGGCAATTTCATAAGCGATTGCGGCGGCAGCATCGTTGGCGCTTTCAAGCATTACCGCGTAAACCAAATCTTCCATAGTTAATGTTTCATTCTGATGAAGGTATATTGATGAACCTTCAACACCGACCGCCTGATTTGCGACAGTTACACTTTTTGACATGTCTCCGTATTTTTCAATCGCGATAAGCGCAGTCATAATTTTTGTGGTGCTTGCCATAGGGAGGCGTTCATATGCGTTTTTTTCAAAAATTATATCCTGAGTAGACGCTTCCATTAATATTGCGCTTTGAGCGGATACCGATAATGACTCACTGCAATATGATATTGGAATCAGAAAAATACCGTTTAAAATAAAAGCCGTTAGAAAGATTAAAAAAAATCTGCTTTTTATAGAAAGGGAAAATTTAAGCATAACAGTAAAAACTCCGACAGCTAAAAGCTATAAAAAATAAGATTTCGGCGAAAAATTACCGATAATGATATTTTTCACGGAATTTGTGCTATTATTCAAAGGGTAGGGCGGTATTTTATTCTTTGATTTCCTCGTTTTCAGCAGTGTCGGAAGATTTTTTTGAGAATACGGATTTAAATTTTTCCACAAGTTCAGGGGAACGTTCGATTAATCCGATAGTTTGTGAAATAGGATCTGACGGAGAAACTACGGGTGAATTTATGTTGAGCATTTCAACCTGACCGTCAGGAGATATTACCAAAAAAGCTACCGGAGTAATAGTTAATCCAGTGCCGCCACCGCCTCCGAAATTTTTAGGAACAGGGTGTTCGGGCTTTTCCTTGTCGATTGCTTTTTTGCCGATGTAATCTATACCACCGGAAGCAAATCCTACTAAAATTTTAGAAACGGGAATGATAATAGTACCATTATTTGTATTAATCGGATTTCCGATTATGGTATTTGCGTCTACCATAGAGCGTATATT
>CALWTV010000011.1 GCA_944384555.1 uncultured Clostridia bacterium
GCTTTGCTTTCCAGAGGCTATGAGGGCGAATTTTATAAGCTTGAGAGAGAATATCAAAAACCAAATAAAACTATGACTGTATTTTTGTTTTTAGCACCGGCTGTATTCATTATTTCAGCGGGCGCAAAAATAATAGGTATTATATGATTCAGCGGGCAGGTGAAAACGAATGGATATAATAACCGCAAAAGGATTGTGCTACGAGTACGAGAAGGGTAAAAAAGCACTTGATAATGCGGAAATTTCAATTCCTAAAGGAAAAATTACCGCACTTTTAGGGGCAAATGGCGCAGGCAAATCAACTTTGTTTTTAACATTAAACGGAGTAATAACGCCTGACAGCGGTGATGTTTGGCTTGATGGTCAGAAAGTAGTATATAATAAACAAGGAGTAAAACAGCTCCGCCGCCGTGTGGGAATAGTTTTTCAAGACCCGAATGATCAGCTTTTCAGCGCGAGCGTAAGACAGGATATAATGTTTGGTCCGCTGAATATGAAGCTTGAGCGTGATGAAATTAACCGCCGCTTTGAGAAAGTGGTTGAGCAAACGGGCATAGCTGATTTTTTAGACCGTCCTACTCATGCGCTGAGTTTCGGTCAGAAAAAGAGAGTAGCGATTGCCGGTGTAATGATTATGAATCCTGAACTTATAATTTTAGACGAACCGACAGCGGGACTTGACCCTCATGGAACAAGCGATATTCTTCACTTTATCAAACAGCTTAAAGAGAAGGAAAATATGTCTGTTCTGATATCCACGCATGATATTGACCTTGTACCGTTGTACTGCGATTATGTGTGTGTTATGCATAATGGTTCAGTGCGTATGCAGGGAAGCTGCGAGCAGGTGTTTTCACAGGCGGAAGAATTGAGAAAGTATAATTTGAGAACACCCAGAATATCACATTTGATGTCTATACTGCGTGATAAAGACAATCTGCCTGCTAATAAGTCGGCAATGACAATATCAGAAGCACGAAAAAGTATAAAACAGATTGTTCACAATGAATGTGATGAAAAAATATATAATCAAGAAAAAATATATAATCAAGAAGATAACAATCTAAGTGATTGAAAAAATATATATCAAGAGGATAATAGGTAAATGAGTGAAAAAGGAATATTTTACGGAGTAGGGGTAGGACCGGGAGACCCCGAACTATTGACGCTGAAAGCGATTAATACAATAAGAAATGCGGATATAATAGTACTTCCCGATTCAAGCGCAAAGGAAAATGCGGCTTATAAGATAGCGGAGGAGTATATAAAGGATAAACAGCTTGTTTATGTTGATATGCCTATGATAAGGGATAAGCAAAAGCTTGATGAGTCACATGATAAAGCCGCGGACACTGTTGCGGAATATCTGGACAAGGGAAAAAATGCCGCCTTTTTAACATTGGGCGACCCAACTGTTTATTCCACAATAATGTATGTGCATAAACGTTTGAAACAAAGAGGGTATAAGACGGTTATAATTCCCGGAGTACCTTCGTTCTGCGCGGTTGCGGCGGCGCTGGACACTTCTCTGTGCGAGGGCGGACAGCCGCTTCATATAATCCCTGCTTCGTATGCCGATACCGATAAGGCGCTTGATTATGACGGAAACAAAGTGCTAATGAAATCTGGCAAGAGTATTTCAAAAGTAAAGCAAAAAATAAACGATAAAAATCTTAATGCAATGATGGTTGAATGCTGCGGTATGGAAAATCAAAAGATACATGAAACGTTGGACGATGTAGATGAAACTGCAAGTTATTTTTCCGTCATAGTGATTAAGAATGATAATGAATAAAATTGTAAGCACGGCAGCAAAAGAACAGGAGTGTAAATTTTGAATATCTGCATGGCAGGAATAGACCACAGCACGGCAGGGGTAGAAATAAGAGAAAGATTCTCGCTTACTCAGGCAAAAATACAGGAAGTATATGAGCAGCTTAAACAAAAAGAAAATATTTACGGAACCGTGATACTTTCAACCTGTAACCGAACAGAGATATATATGAGCTGTGAAGACGGAATAATAGTTAATCCGTTTGAAGAAATTTGTAAAATATATGATATTTTTGATATAGAAAAATATAAAAACGCATACAAGTTAAGATACGGCGATGATGTTATTGAGCATTTGTGCAAGCTTGCCTGTGGTGTTAAGTCACAGATATGGGGAGAAGACCAGATTATAACTCAAGTTAAGAACGCAGTGGCTTTTTCTCGCGAAAACAAGGCGGCGGACAGTATTTTGGAGGTACTTTTCAGAACAGCGGTTACCTGTGCGAAAAAAATAAAAACCGAGCTGAAATTAAGCTCTCCTCAAAATTCAATCGCATATAAAACCCTAAGCCTTCTTCAACGCTATAAACAAGAGGGAAAAAAGATTGATAATGTATTAGTTATCGGAAATGGAGAGATAGGCAGACTTACCGCCGAAATGCTATGTAATAATGGCTTTTGCGTAACTATGACGCTGAGAAGATACAAACATTCAGATAATATCGTGCCGGACGGTTGTAACAGCGTTGAATATAACGACAGATATTCGGTAATGCCACAGTATGACGCGGTGGTAAGCGCAACCTCAAGTCCGCATTATACTGTTTCTGCTGAGGAATTAAATAATTGTGAGGTTTACCCGAAATTGTTTGTTGACCTTGCAGTTCCGAGAGATATAGAACCAGAGGTTGAAAATATCAATGGCGTAAAGGTATATAATGTTGACAGCCTGTGCGGAGAGGAAATAGAACAGGACCATCAAAGACAGCTTGAACAGATACAGCTGTTCATCGAAAAATACAAACAGGATTTTAAAGACTGGTACGTATATAAACAAAAAGCGCAGTTGCAATCTGTATATTCTGCTGTATAATATTAAATATAAAGGAATGATAGAATGAGTAAAATATATGTAGTTGGACTTGGACCGGGAGATGAAAAATTTCTCACTCCTCAAGCTAAACAGGCGATTATAGATAGTCAGGTTATTGTGGGATATGACCTGTATGTTGAACTTATTAAGGATTTAATAAAAGAAAAAACGATAGCCTCTACACCTATGAAAAAAGAAGTTGAACGCTGTAAAATTGCGGTTGAATATGCGTTAAAGGGAAACACAGTTGCAATGGTATGCAGCGGTGACGCGGGAGTATACGGTATGGCAGGAGCGGTATATGAAACCGCGGCACCGTATCAAGATGTTGAAATCGAGGTTGTGCCCGGAATTACGGCGGCATGTTCTGCGGCGGCGGTATTGGGCGCTCCGCTTATACATGATTTTGCGGTTATTAGCTTAAGTGATTTACTGACACCGTGGGAAAAGATTGAGAAAAGATTAAGACTTGCGGCTGATGCGGATTTTGTTATCTGTATATATAATCCGTGCAGTAAAAAAAGACATGATTACCTGAAAAAAGCTTGTGAGTATGTTATGGAATATCAAGGAGGCAATATTGCCTGCGGTTATGTTCAGAATATCGGACGTGACGGTCAATGCTGTGAAGTTTGTACTTTAAGCGAATTAAAGGAAAAACAGCTTGATATGTTTACTACGGTAATAATAGGAAATTCACAGACAAAGATATTAAACGGAAAACTGGTAACGCCGAGAGGTTATAAAGGACTGGAAGCATGAGTGGTGAAAATCCGACAGCGGAAGCGAAAAAAAAAGCGCAGTTTCCGTTGTTTGTCGATATAAGAGATAAAAACGTATTGGTTGTCGGGGCTGGTAAAATAGCCTCACGCCGTATCAAAACATTGTTGGCGTTTGACTGCAAAATTACGGTATGCGCACCGGAAATATCGCCGGAATTGCATGATTCTTTGAAAGATAACAGTGTTACTGTGTGGCAGAGAAAAATCGAGGCGCAGGATATAATAAACAATAATTGGTTTATGGTGGTATGCGCAACCGATAATCGTGAAGTCAATATGAATATAGGTGGTCTTTGCCGCCAAAAAGGAATATTTGTTTCAGTAGCCGACAATAAAGATGAATGTAATTTTTATTTTCCCGGAGTTGCGCTCGGTGATGATATAACTGTGGGAATTACCGGAAACGGAAGCAACCATTCAAAAGTAAGATATATTTCACAACAAATCAGGGAGTTGATATCAGATGAAAATACGGGTGGGAAGCCGTGAAAGCCGTCTGGCAGTAATACAGGCTCAAATGCTTATTGACAGCATTAAAGCAAATAATCCCGAAGTGGAAACAGAGCTTGTTACCATGAAAACCAAAGGCGATATAATACTTGACAGAACGCTTGACAAAGTCGGCGGTAAAGGATTGTTTGTCAAAGAGCTTGAAAAAGCACTGCTTGACGGACGTATAGATTTGATTGTACATAGCTTTAAGGACATGCCGATGGAAGTTGATGAACGCATACCTGTTACTGCGGTCAGCAAAAGGGAACTTCCGAATGACGTGCTTATTTTGGCAAAAGGACAAGCCGAGCTTGATTTTTCTAAGCCGATAGGGTGTTCAAGCCTTAGAAGAAAGCTTCAACTTGAAAAACTCTTTCCTGAATGTACAGTTAAAAGTGTAAGAGGTAATGTGCTTACACGACTTGATAAATTGGACAGCGGAGAATACGGAGCATTGGTGCTTGCGTATGCGGGAGTGAAAAGACTGGGACTGGAAGATAGAATCAGCCGTATATTCACCACCGATGAAATAATGCCCGCGGCATGTCAGGGAATACTTGCGATACAGACGAGAAAAGATTTTGATGTGTCACTGCTTGGAGATTTTGCGGATAAAGAAAGCATGATTATCTCGTCAGCGGAAAGAAGTCTGATAAAGGAATTGGACGGAGGGTGCAGTTCACCGTTTGCGGCATATGCTGAACTTTCAGATGGCGGAATGCTGACATTGCATGGATTATATTCAAATGCAGATAAAACCGCAAGATTGAAGATTACAGTACCTGCGGAGCAAGGCGTTCAGGCAGGAGTACAGCTTGCAAAAATGCTTAAAGCGGAATGCGGAGAATAAAATTATGAAAGAAAATAAAAAAGGCAAGGTTTATCTTATCGGAGCAGGTCCGGGAGACGCGGGTTTGCTTACGGTAAGGGGAGCTGAAATAATACAATCTGCCGAAACCGCGGTATATGACCGTCTGGTGGGCAAGGATATATTAAAACTGATTCCGGAAACGGCAGAACTTATTAATGTGGGAAAAAATGCCGGAAATCACCCTGTGCCTCAGCACGAAATTAATAAGATACTGCTTGAAAAAGCGCTTGAAGGCAAAACCGTAGTCCGTATCAAAGGCGGCGACAGCTTTGTTTTCGGCAGAGGCGGAGAAGAACTTGAGCTTTTAGAGCAAAACGGAATTGAATTTGAAGTTGTACCGGGTATAACTTCATCACTTAGCGCGCCGGCTTACGCTGGAATACCGGTAACTCACCGTGATTACTGTTCAAGCGTACATATTATAACCGGTCACTCAAAGGAAAACAAACCGCTTAATATAGATTTTGAGAGCCTTGTAAAGCTTAACGGAACTTTGATATTTATGATGTCGGTGTCCACATTGGGACAAATTGCAGAGGGTCTGATAAATGCAGGAATGGATAAAGATATGCCTGCGGCGATAATTGAAAACGGCACACGTCCCGAACAGCGTAAATTTGTATCCACAATTTCGGATATCGCTGATGTCGCAGAGCAGAACAAGGTAATTTCACCTGCTGTATTTGCAGTGGGAAAGGTTTGCGGACTGTCCGAGCGTTTTGACTGGTTTTCAAAATTACCGCTGAAAGGCGTTAAAATCGCGGTAACAAGAGCGGCAAACAATGCGTCCAAGCTTTCGCGCAAGCTCGCGGAACTGGGAGCGGATATTACAGAATATCCTTGCATTTCAATAAAACCAATTAAGACAGATGTGGTTTTGCCGCTTGAAAACAGCAACAGCATAATATTTACAAGTGCGAACGGCGTTGAGCAGTTTTTTAATCAGTTGTTTGAATGTAATAAGGATATCAGAGCGTTATATAACAAAAAGATATACTGCGTTGGCAGTCAGACTGCAAAAAGCTTGAAACAGTACGGTATTATCGCTGATTTTGTGCCAACCGTATATGATGGATATCACTTGGCAACTGAGCTGATTGAAAATAATATTATTGAGCCAAATGAAAAAATACTGATAGTTAAGCCAGTTAATACGAGCGGCGAACTTACAGAGGTATTCGATAAAAATAACGTAAAATATGAACAGCTGACAGTATATGAAACTGAATATACCGACAATCCCGATATAGATATTCATGCCTGTGATTATTTTACTTTTACAAGCGCAAGCTGTGTAAATAGTTTTATTGAATCGGCAGGCAAGCGTTATACAAAAGAGGATTTTAAGCAAATCAAAGCGGTATGTATAGGAAACCAAACTGCCGCAGCCGCTGAACAATACGGTATGCAGATATTCATCGCAAATGAAGCGTCACTTGATTCAATGGCGGAAAAATTGATTGAACTTAGCCGCGGTTAAATTAAATATAAATGAAAGGATAGATTATCATGGATATGGATATAAGACCGAGAAGATTGAGATATAACAGTGTGATAAGAAAAATGGTAAGAGAAACACGCATTTCTCCCGATTCACTCATACTGCCTTTGTTTATAAAAGACGGAAATAATATAAAATCACCGATATCATCGCTTGACGGACAATACCATTACAGCGTTGACAGAGTGTGCGAAGCGGTTGATAAAGCGCTTGAAAGCGGTGTAAACAAGCTATTGCTTTTCGGTATACCGGACCATAAAGACTGCGAGGGCTCTCAGGCATTTGCAGAAGACGGCGTTGTTCAGAGAGGGATAAGAGAGATAAAAAGACAATACGGCGATGATGTATATATCATAACAGATGTATGTATGTGCGAATATACATCACACGGTCACTGCGGAATACTTGACGGTCAGTATGTAAACAATGACAAAACGCTTGAATATCTTGCAAAAATATCGGTATCACACGCAAAAGCGGGAGCTGATATGGTTGCGCCTTCCGATATGATGGACGCGCGTATTGCGGCAATCAGACACGGACTTGACCAGTGCGGATTTGAAAATGTTCCGATAATGTCATATGCCGCAAAATATTCATCTTCATTTTATGGACCGTTCCGTGATGCGGCAGGTTCGGCTCCATCATTCGGTGACAGAAAATCGTATCAAATGGATTATCATAATAAAAAAGAAGCGCTCAAAGAAGTAAAACTTGATATAGCAGAAGGTGCGGATATAGTTATGGTAAAACCCGCGCTTTCATATCTTGATGTAATTAATGAAGTTTCAAAGATAACCGACCTTCCGGTAGCGGCTTACAGCGTAAGCGGTGAATACGCCATGATAAAAGCGGCGGCAAAAGCAGGATTGATAGACGAATATTCAGTAATGTGCGAAAGTGCTGTATCAATTTACCGCGCGGGAGCAGATATTTTAATTACATATTATGCGGAAGAACTTGCAAAAGCGATATCGAAAGGAGATATAGGATAATGGATAAGTCCGCACAGTTATTTGAAAGAGCAAAAAAAGTTATGCCGGGAGGAGTAAACAGCCCTGTAAGAGCGTTTAACGCGGTAGGCGGAGCTCCGAGATTTATTAAATCGGCAAAAGGTGCAAGAATATTCGATGAGGACGGCAGACAGTATATAGATTATGTCGGCTCATGGGGACCGATGATACTCGGTCATGCAAATGATGAGATACTGGAAGCGGTAAAGAAAGCGTGCGATAACGGTTTGAGTTTCGGCGCGGCAACCGAAGCAGAGGTAATCATGGCAGAGCTTGCGATAAAATCAGTTGGTTTTATCTCAATGATAAGAATGGTAAACAGCGGTACAGAAGCGGTTATGAGCGCGTTAAGACTGGCAAGAGGATATACAGGCAGAAATAAGATAATCAAGTTTGAGGGCTGTTATCACGGTCACTGCGACAGTATGCTGGTAAAGGCAGGCTCTGGCGCTTTGACAAACGGTTCGCCCAACAGTAAAGGCGTAAGTGAGGGAACTGCAAAAGATACGCTGATTGCACAGTACAATGACCTTGATTCGGTTAGAACTCTTTTTGAAAATAATAAAGATGAGATTGCGTGCGTAATAGTTGAGCCGACAGCGGCAAATATGGGCGTTGTGCTTGCTAAACCCGGATTTTTGCAGGGACTGAGGGATATATGTACACAAAATAAAGCATTGCTTATATTTGATGAGGTTATAACCGGATTCAGACTTGCTTTGGGCGGAGCGGCAGAATATTTCGGAGTACAGCCGGATATTGTCACATACGGTAAAATAATAGGCGGCGGAATGCCTGTAGGAGCATATGCGGCAAGCAGAGAGCTTATGGAAAATATCACTCCGACCGGTCAGGTATATCAGGCGGGAACGCTTTCGGGAAATCCGATAGCTATGGCGGCAGGTATCAAAACATTGTCCATACTCTCAGAACGTCCGGAAATATATGAAAACATAAATCGAATGGGCAAACGTCTTGCTGACGGTATCAAACAGATAACAAAGAATGCTGTAAATCATACAGGTTCGCTTTTAAGCGTATTCTTTACCGAGAATGAAGTTTACGACTGCAAAACCGCACAGACAAGTGATTTGAACAAATATGCTAAATTTTTCAATAAAATGCTGGATAACGGCATTTACATGGCGCCAGCTCAGTTTGAGGCGATGTTTGTTTCAAACGCGCATACAGATGATGATATAGATTATACATTGGAAGTAATTGAAAAGGTTCTTAAGGAGATAGAATAAATGAACGGAGTATTGATACTGGCTCACGGAAGCCGTGAAAAGCAGACAATGCAAACTATGGATAAAATTGTTGATATGGTTAAAGCAAAGCTGCCCGATACGGTTATTGAATGCGCATATCTTCAATTTTGCGAAGTAAATCTGGAAAAGGGCTTGAAAAAACTGATTGAAAAAGGCGTAAAAAATATTAAAGTAGTACCGTATTTTCTTTTCAGCGGAATCCATATTCAAGAAGATATTCCCGCAGAGATTAATGAATTTTTAAAAGATTATCCCGATGTAAAAATAACAATGGGTAAGACTTTGGGCGCAGATGAAAGGCTTGCTGATATAGTGGCTGACAGAATAAAAGAATAATTATACCGTTTTTTATATCTCGCATCGTCTGCCTGCTGCGCGCCGTGCAGATAAAATCATTTATATGAACAATAAAACTGTTGAAGCGGTTGGGACACACGAAGAGCTTATGCAAACATGTGAAGGTTATCGAAATATGTATACGGCACAAGCAAAACACTATACTTAAATTCAAAGATTTTTGAAAAATTGTTTTATTTAATAAAGACAAACCTCGGAACCATACGGTATCCGAGGTTTTTAAAAGTAAGCGGGAAATAAACCGGTATAAGATAAATGAAATGGGACCGCCAACCTAATGAAGTTGACAGTCCCTAAATTTATTAAATTCACCAGGGAAGCAACACAGTTCCCGGAGTTCGTCTGAATAACTTTGTGAGGTATTGCTCTATACTCATCCCATTGTCACAGACTACATCATTGCACTGGCTTTATTTCCCTAATCTTTTGATGAATCGTGTAGTAAAATACGAGATGCCGAAAAGTATCTCCTCTTATAATTTATTCAAGTATGTATACACGCATATCACGCCAGCCGAAATTGGCGAAAAGCGGATTGGTTTCTTCAAGAAAAATATCAATAATATTTCCTTTAATGCCGCCGCCGATATCAGCCGCGATACATTCACCGAAATCGCCGTAGTCGCCTTTTACATATACACGTGAACCAAGCTCAATCACATCAGGGTCAACGGCAATAACCCCTTCCTCTGCGGGAAGCCCCGTATATGTAATTGTACCGCAGCAATATGTGGTAGCCTTTACATCAATATAATATGAATAATTTTTACCGTTTATTGTGCCGCCTACACCTCTAAAAGCAGTTGCATTCTGTGGCTGAAGTGTGATTTCCTCCGATAAATATTCCGTTGAGGTAAGTTCGCCGTTTACATAATGTTCTTTGTAATAAACAGTTTTTTCTCCGTTTTTTCCGGCTGTGTTTATCTGTACCTCACCTTTAGGAATTGTCTGAATATCTGTATATACGGTATCATATGGGATTGTTTCTGTGTATGATATAACTTTTTCCTCAATTTTATCAATTTCGATTTCCATATCGGAAACAATCAGGTTCTCACTTCCGATATCTTCGTGTCTGCTGTCGCTTAATTCGATTTCAAGTTTATCAAGCAGCTGTTCGACTTTGATTGAGGGTGTATCGCAAGTTATATCTTCCTCACCATAACGCTTTACCGTAACGGTATATCTTTCTTCTTCCTTTTCTTTGTTATCGCTTTCACGTGACGCAATTTTATCATGCGGAGTTTCATCGATAAAATCAATAACGGGCATATAATCGGGTGCGGCGGATACGGTGCTTGACGCAGCAAATACAATTCCGAATACGGAAACGCTGATAATCAGCGCAAACAACGCGGCAGATGCATTGAAATTATGATATTTACGCCGTTTGTTCCTTGAAATTTGCTTTGAAATTTTCTGCTTCCGGTGAGCGTTAATCATCGCCTGCGGAATTTTTCTCGGTCTTTTTCTGAGATTATACGGTTTTTGTGTCATATTTTTACTATGCCTTTCCTGTTTTCAAGGAGTGATGATACCATATAGATTTGAATTTGTCAAGGAAATATATGGATATCATCTTTTACATAGATAAATATATTTACAAAAATGAATAATTATACTAGAAATTTTTATTTATGAGTTAAATGATTTAATTTAAAACAGTTTATATTTCTTAAAATTATTCGTTTATATAAACTCGCGGAACTCTTTTTCCTACAAGACAAACAAGCTCATAATTTATAGTGCCGGACAGCTTAGCAAAATCATCAACGCTTGAAATTTCATCTCCGAAGAAAGTCACAGTATCGCCGATTTTCACATCACCCTCAACTTCAAGCATACATTGATCCATACAGATTCTTCCGACAACACGGGCGAATTTTCGGTTTATATATCCGCCGCCACCGTTTGCGAATGAGCGTATAAAGCCATCTGCGTATCCAATCGGAACGGTAGCGACAGTGATTTCATGTTCGGGATAATATGACGCACCATAACCTATCGACTCACCTGCATGAACTTTGTGTAAATGCGATACAGTGGAACATAATTTCATCACGGGACGCAGATTTTTAATAGTTGGATTATCAGAAATTGAGGCAGAGGGTGTCAGACCGTATAAAATTATGCCGGGACGGACAGCATCTTCATACATTGTCGGAAGGAGTATAGTTCCGGCGCTGTTGCAAACGTGGCAGTACTTAGGATTAAAGCCGCGTTTTTGCAGTTCATTTTTGATTTTAAGAAAGCGTGAGTATTGAGTTTCCGTTTTGCTTACTGATTCGGCGTCCTGCGGTTCGTCGGCACAGGCGAAATGGGTAAATAAACCATCATAATATATCCCATCAAGATTTATTGCTTCAGCTATTTCATCGCATGAAAAAACATTTGCGTCCTGTGTACCTGTCATATCAAATCCCAGTCTGTTCATGCCGGTGTCTACTTTTATATGTGCATTAATACGTGCATTATCGGGAATTTCACGCAGTTTTTTGAGCCGCGATATTTCATCATTAAGCATATGGGCATATTCGAGAGAAAATACAGTTACAGTTATTTCAGAACGTATCAGCTCTGCCACATCGTAAGTGGTGACATATCCGAGAATAATAATTTTGCAGCCGAAACCGATTTCTTCCCTGAGTTCAAGTGCTTCCGAGGTACATGAAACGGCAAAAAAACGGCAGCCGCAACCCATAAGAGTACGTGCTGTCTGAGCCGCACCATGACCGTAAGCGTCCGCTTTTACAACCGCGATAATCTCACATTCTGGAGAAGTTTTGTCAATATGCGAACGTATCAGCTTATAGTTATGACGCAGAGCATTAAGGTCGATTTCTGCCCAGGTTTTATATCTATGTAAATTATTCAAAATATAAACTTATCCTCTTTCTTAATATTTTTAGTTTAAAAATTGAAAATTTCTTAATTAATTATATTGTAGCGATTTTATTTCAATTGTCAAGTCCCGCCCGAAAGCGTCAGCTTCTATTTTTACCGGAATCGGATGATTTTTATCTGATTTTGAATCAAGATATACTTTGTATACACCGCTGTCATCAGAGAATTCCGCTACCGCAATTCCATTTTTTTCAGAATAGATTTTACCCATATTTTCAGAATTGAGTGAAAACGCACCTGTAATCGGCATAAGCCCACGTACCGCCTCACCGGATATCGGGATTGACATATCACCCACCGAAGCTGAAAATACTCCTCCAGTTATATCAATCATAAAAGAAATATCAGAAATCTCTGCCGGAGCAGTGAGCACAATCGAGGTTTTATCTCCCTCAAAACGAACATTTGCCCCATACGTTCTGTCAATTAAAATCTCCGCCCCACTTAAATTTTGCTGATATGCGAGAATATCGATATCTTCAATACCGCAGCCTGTTGCAGTCAATGAAATCACAGTAAATACGGCAATTATAAAAAAATACATAATATTACGTATAATATATCTCGCTGCAAAAAAGACTTTATTTAAAATCTCGCAAAAATATTTAATTTTCATAAAAAATCCGCCGTCCTCCAAAATCTTCATTACTTTATATAATGAATATTCAAACGGCGGCGGACTTATGTACTTAAAAAAATTATGCGTCAATTATCC
>CALWTV010000012.1 GCA_944384555.1 uncultured Clostridia bacterium
TAATAAGCATTAATATATGATTGATTTTTTTATATAATCATGATATAATTCCGACAGGAGGTGATTTTGTCCGGATTTTATATAATTAAATAAAAAAGCTATTCCGGATTGCCATTATGAAGAAAAAAATTGGTTTTAATTTTCTATGGATGTATTCATTTTGGAATGAAAATGTGAAACCTTCAAAACCGAATCTTGCAGAACTTGATTTTATCGCGGAAGAAGGATTCAATTTTGTACGCATACCTACTGACTACCGTTTCTTTACTGACGCTGATGTAAAACCTAAGGGAGAAGCGTTTGAACTTATTGATAATTACATAGAAGAATGTATAAAACGCGGACTTCACGCAAATTTTAATATTCATCGCGCACCCGGTTACTGTATAAATTCACCTGAAATTGAAAAATTTAATTTATGGAGAGATGAAGAGGCGCAGAATCAATTTGTTTCACTGTGGTCATATATAGCTGATCGGTATAAATCAATAAACAGTGATAAATTAAGTTTTGATTTAGTGAATGAGCCTGCTAATATCCCTCCTACGCATCCGTGTACAATAGATGATTACCGCAGAGTTATGATTATGACAATTGATGCGATACGTAAAATTTCGCCTGACAGAGATATAACAATAGACGGATTTAACGGTGGAGGAACTGCAATTCCTGAGCTTGCGGATTTGGGAGTTACGCACAGCGGCAGAGGATACGAGCCGTTTCCGCTTACTCATTATCACGCTGAATGGGCAAAAGGCGCGGATAAATTTGAAATGCCGGAATATCCCGGGTATGTTCAGCCTGGAGTATATAAAGATATAAATACATTGAGAGAGTATTATAGCCCTTGGAAAGCTGTTGAGGATATGGGAGTAAAAATCCACATAGGGGAATTTGGTTGTTATAATAAGATTTCAAATACAATTGCGCTCAGATGGCTTGAGGATTTGATTACGGTATTATGTGAATATGGCTGGGGATATGCTATGTGGAATTTTAACGGAGCTTTTGGAATTGTTGAGCATGGCAGACCGGATACCAGATATGAAAACTATAAAGGCTTCAATGTAGATATGAGAATGCTTGAAATTATGAAAATGGGAATTTTAAGCTGACATTTAAATAATCATAAATCAGCAGGGGTATTATCAAATTACTCTTGCTGTTTATTTTATTATTTAGTAATTAAATTGTACATTTCATGCAAATAATCTTTGCTTGATAATAGAGTGAATTTTTAATATAATTTAAGAAAAAGGAGGGAAGTAAATGTTTAATACAAGAAAATTCGGAGGATATCTTTCACGACTGCGCAAGAACGCTGACATGACACAATATGAACTTGCTGAAAAACTTTCGTTGACTCGTCAGGCGATTTCAAGCTATGAGCGAGGTGATAGTTTTCCAGATGTTTCTATACTTGTAGGTATAGCGGATATTTTTGGAGTTAAGCTTGATGATTTGATAAATGCTGGAGAACCTACCTCAGGAGAAGCATTGATTTTAGGTAATATCGCTGTTGGTAACGATGATGTAAATGTAGACAGTGTATCTGATGTTGTAAATCTTGCACCGATGCTTAAGCCGAGCGTACTTAAGAAATTATCTGCTGGACTTGCAAAAGAGGGAATAGATATATCCAATATTGTAAGTCTTGCTGAATATTTGAATGATGACAGCGTTATTGCAATGCTTGAAAATGCTACGTTTGATACATTTAGCGATGAACTCATTGAAAAATTGATACCGCTGCTTGATGACCGGTCTAAAGAAAGAGTATTCGAAAAAATCCTTAATGGTGAAATGGATTGGCGAATGATAAAAGCTTTAATACCGTACGCAGAATATATGATAAGCCATATTGAAGCGGCAGTTATTGAAGGCGCTCTTCCAAAAGAAGCATTAAGGATTGTAAATGACTATATACTGGGAAAAAATAATAAATAACAAATATTTGTAAAAAATAAATAGAAAAAGCCGAGACTTTTATTTTGAAAGTTTCGGCCTTTATAATATTATAAATTAGTTAAGTTCATAATAACAAAAATAACTGAGATGACTTTTTTAATTGTACACTATAAAAATGGTAAATTTTAATTGAAGAAGATCTTAATGTTTCTTTTAAAAGCTCAGGATATGTTTATAAGAAATTTGGTATAACAGTTGATATGTTAAATAAAAGCCAAATTCGTTCTGTTTTTAGTCCTAATGAATCTTAGGTTTTCCGCAAAGAAGCTGAACAGAGATAAAAAGTCCTCTATCCACAAAGCTCTTGCCGCAGCAAAGGACAAATTGCAATAAATTTTGATCCTATACGTCTGGAGGAGATAACGGTTAACGGAAAGACCTATGTTGTCGAGTATTATAATTAAATGTATAGGAACGACCATTTTTTGGCATTAATTCCTATTTGTTTGGTTAACTATTGCATTTCTTTTCCCAAGCTTTCCAACGAGGATCAACTTTAATTTCGTTTAAATCAAAGTAGATAGGACCCCATACAGGGAAGCGTTCGGGCAAATCTTCTTTGCGATAGCCTTGAGGTATCTTATCTATAAAATACTTGTTGCTTTTCAAAAACATAGCTGTGTAGCTTTGTTCTGAGCCATCACATACACATGCAAATTTTTCCGAAAGTTGGTATGCCGTATCGAGGGATCGAAATGAATCGTCACGGTAGCCTCTTTTCCATTGAACATAGGCAAGGAATAAATACAAATCCATCATATTTTCATAGTATAATCCGTAATTGCCATCTTCACATATCGTATCAAATAAATTGATAATACCTTGAACTTTATCAATGCACAGATCGGTATCAAAATTATGGACGTTGCAATTGATGACATTTATTACCTCATTTGCCAATGTACTGGTCAAAATCAATAGAGCTTCCCCAAGATATTTTTCGCCTTCTTTGCCGTCGCAAGCGGAGCAAAGGGCAAGCTCACGGCAACGATACATATATGGCATACGCTCAGCACAGGCAATAGCCTTATCTGTAGCTCCAATATCACGGTAAAGTACAATTAAAAGATGATTGGCTGAATAGGCAATTTCCTTGTCTTTGGCACTTTCGACAAGCTTTTCACAAATTTGGATGCTTTCCGAGCCATACGGATTTTGACAGTTTTTCTCATAATTTCTTCTAAAATATCCATTGTCGTCAATATAAGCGCTCAGCATTTGACGGGAATATCCTTCACGCCAAAGCACATCGGCAAGTTTGAGTAGTAATCTTTCATCTCCGGGAAATTGTGCGAGACCTTCTCTGAGCAGTACGATACATTCTTTTCCACAATCATCGTTGTTTTCACAACGATAGTTATGTGCGTTGACTTTTTCGATAATATCGTCTATCATCTTTTCTTTCTTGCTTTCAAAGCCAAAAAGTTCATCAATGGTAACTCCGAAATAATTAGCAATAGCCGGAATCAGTTCAATGTCTGGGTATGCGATTTCAGACTCCCAACGAGAAACAGCTTGAAATGTTATACCTAAGGCTTCGGCAACATCATCTTGTGTTCTTTTATCTCTTTTGCGTAAAGTTTTTATAGTGTTTCCTATATGTATTCTCATAGATAACCTCCTGAAAAAATGTATTTCACCGGTGCATCTATATTTTATAATATTCTTTTCGGCAAATCAATAATCAATTAATTGTATAGTATTCTATTTATGATTGAAAAATCCACCGAGGACAAATTCGTTCTCGGCGGTCTTAGTGTATCTATTTATTAACTCGTTAATCATTATTTTCTCCGCATTTTCTTTGCAATCATTCATTTCCTACAAATAACAACGCTGCTCTGTTGATTTGAGATTTTTTATCTATAGCTCGTTGCTTAACAAGCTCTGCGGTCAAAATTTCGACCTGTGAGCGTGCCTCTCGGTCAATCTCTGCGATGTGTATGTTCAATTTGAATGCTACCAAAAGGGTAGTGTAAAAGTGCTTCGACGGTGCTTCTTTAAGAAGTCAAGCCTCATTTATCCGTATTTACCGGTAGTGCAGTCAATCTGCTATATAAATTTGAAATCGGGAGAATAAATGCCGCTTTGTTCACTAAATTAAGAAATTTTATTAAAGAGAATGCAATCAAATATTTTTATAAAAACTTGATCTGAAAAGCACTCATAAAATTGATACAAAGCAGACACAACCATGTGCCGTATGGTATGTTTACAATTAATTCAATTTGTAATATAATAAAAAAAATTAAAATCATATGGAGAACATCATGAAAAGAACATTATGGAATATTACGTTTGCATCACTGATTACGTTAATCGCATACATTGCCTTATATGCCATTTGGGGAGCAATACTTAGCGGACTTGAAAACCAGACATTGAAACTACTTATAATTGCATTGATGACAACGGTTGCATTTGGATTTTTTTTACTGTATACGTCGAAAATCAGAAAAAGTGTTGGTGAAGATGAGGTCATTTCCGATTACAAAGACAGAAAGTACATTTCTTTTGCAGAGGATTTCAAGTTGATCTTGAAGCACGAGTCCCAAATGCTCATCTGTATTGCTTCAATCGTTTTCATCTGCTTCGTATTGAATACTTTCGACAATATGGTATTTGGAAAGAAAACGATTTCTTTTCCGATGCTTTTCTTTGCTCCGATGTGTTTTTTTGAAACGATAATCGATATTCCTTTTGTGGGATACCTATTAAGCGCTGTTCTTGACTGTCTGGCATATATAGCTTTTCTTTTGCTATATCGTAAAAAGAAGTACGACTACTGTATGAAGAATAAGGTTTAAAAGAATTATAGAAATCAAAAATAAATTAAAAGAATTACGAGCAGTGCACGGAATGATACAAGAAACTGTTGTGGAAAGCTTAAGCGTTTCCTCACAAACGTTATCCAAATTGGAGCGTGGTTTGTTATCACCCGTGTGCTTTTTAAATTCTCTATCGATTCATATCAACGCTTTATGAAGCTGTACATACAATGGGTGTGATTAAGAACGATAATATTTGGTTAAGTGAAGGACTTTGCAATTATTTTGTAAAATCTCTTGGATGTAACGTTCATACCATCGTTTTTTAGCCTGTTTCAGAATGAGGATTTTTCAAAAGAGTAAAAATGAAGAAAAACGAGGAAAATATCTGAAAACAAAAGAAAACGAGAGGTTTTATCCTCCCGTTTTCTTGGTCTGAGTGACAAGACTTGAACTAGCGGCCTCTACCACCCCAAGGTAGC
>CALWTV010000013.1 GCA_944384555.1 uncultured Clostridia bacterium
ACCGTTTACAAGACTTGCCAAAAATTCATCGGCAGATAATCCCAGTGCGGCATACTGTGCCGAATATTCGTTTAATGTGTCAAGCAAATCTCCGTTTTGATCTGCGCCTTTTTGCGCACCCACAGCAATTATGTTATATGCTTCATCTGCACTCAGTCCAAAATTCTTCATAAGTGCGCCGGCAGTGCGTGCCGTCTCCTGCAAATCATAGCCGAATGTGTCACGCAGCGCAAATCCGTTTTCGGTGGCTTTTTCAAGCTCCTTGCCCATCAGACCTGTGACTTTTGTTACGGTTGAAACACCGTCCGCAGCTTCTTCAAAACTATCTCCGAAATTATGGGAATATACACGCTGTGCAGTTTCAGTCATCCGTTCCAGTTCTTTACCTGTTACCCCGGTTGATGCCGACATCTGATTTACTGCCTTGTTGTAGGAGTCCCCCAAAGAAAGCAGCTCTTTGCCGGCTGAGACAGCCGCCGCACCGATTGCCGCCACTGATGAAATGACCGCGATGCCCACTCCCTTGATTACGGAGCCGAAATTCTCAAACCTGCCGCCTGTATCGTCACAGGTTTCGCCAAGCTCATCCAGTTCACGCTCCATATCGTTGAGCGCAGCGGCTGCGTTGTTCAGCTGAATCTGCCAGTTTTGGGTGCGGCGGTCATTTTCACCGAAAGATGTGGAAGCATTGTCAAGAGCCTTTTTGAGCAGTTCAATTTTCTTTTTTTGTTCGTCTATCTGCTTATTCAGCATACCGCTGCGGGCATTGAGCGCCTGCATGGAGTTGTCGCTTGTGTCAAACTGTGAATCCACCAGCTTCATTTCTGAACCCAGGATTTTGAAGCTTTGGTTTATTTCAACTAAGGATTTTTTAAACTCCTTTTCACCCTCTAGCCCGATTTTCAGCCCTATATCTTCATGTCCCACAAATTAAAGTTACCCTCCCTTCTGTTTGAAAATATAGAGAAATACAAGGATTTATCCTACATCTTAAGATAAATTTTCAGACATTTAACTGCCTCTTTGATATCTGTTACATAATTTTGATATATTCATATACTGTAATTGATAAATTATCTGTAAATATATCAGTAAACATATTGATATATTTTTTTGTTTGTGCTATACTATATTTAAAGAATGATACCATGGAGGTGTACGTATGACTGATATTACCAGTGCAATCAAAAATACAATTTCCATTTCGCTGTTCAACCGCGGACTTGCCGGAAAGGTTTTTGATGAAGTAAAGAAAACCGGTGCGAAAGTTGTTATGAAAAACAATGCTCCAGAATGTGTTCTCCTATCACCTGATGAATACATCAAGCTCATGGATGAAGTGAATGATGCACGTCTTTTGGCAGCTGCCTCAGAAAGAATGCAAAACTTCAGTCATCAAACTCTGATTGACGGTGAGGATGTATACAGAAAACTCAATATTTCCGCTGAAGATTTAAAAGATTTCGATAAGGCAGATATCGAATGAACTGGGCATTAAAATTTCTGCCGGAAGCGCAAAAAGACCTCGAAAAGCTTGCCCGAAATCAACAAATTCTTGTAGCCAAAGCCATCGAAAAAGTAAGACAAAATCCTGTCTCCGTCAATGAAGGAGGCTACGGAAAGCCTCTTGGAAACAAGGGTGGGCGCAATTTGACCGGACTGTTGAAAATAAAACTTCGTGATGC
Source organism: uncultured Clostridia bacterium (assembly GCA_944384555.1). GTDB lineage: Bacteria > Bacillota > Clostridia > Oscillospirales > CAG-272 > CALWTV01. The sequence continues at coordinate 1,686 of CALWTV010000013.1, forward strand.
CGGACTCAGAGTTGTATACAAGCTAATTCAAACTGATACTGAAATGATTATTGTTGTTATCGGCGCAAGAGCAGATGAAGAAGTTTACGATACTGCCGCCAAACGAGCAAAAAAACATGAGCTGTAAAAGCAATCTCCATCCGAAAAGATGGAGATTTTTCACATTATATCTGGGATAATATCATCAATAAAAAGCTCTCTCTTTGGTTTTGCGATACTTAAAATATAAATTTTAGATTCTCTATTTATGTATATGATATGTATAACTGTAGACAACATAAAAAATATGTGATATAATTCATATGTATTATTTATGTTATATATTCAAATGTAATGGTGAACATAGTGGATGATTTGAAAGAAAAAGAAATAGAACTGCGCGGTCTGCTTTTTCCTTATCGTAGTGAGAGCTCGGAAGCATAAATTTGGACGATATGTAATTTTCAAGCTTCGGGTATCCCTCGAATCTCTCACTTTCTTTTCTAAATTTAATAAGAAACATTTATCTGGTGCTCTTTACAATAGCAGACAAGAATCATATTACAATATTACTAGAGATGTGGTTAAAGACATATTATTATGCGACCAAAAGAGATACCATGCTTGTATAAATTCATCGCAATGCAATTTTAAATTATGGTATGACTTGAACGATAAGCTCAACAGGTTAGAAACAGAATATGCGGAATCAAATAATTTTTAACATAAAGGAGAATGAAGATGAGCAAGCAAAGATTGATTTTAAATAAACTCATTGATAAATATGCGGATGATAAAAATGTACGAGGAGTTCTTCTGTATGGTTCAGTGGCTAAAGGCATTGAAACTGAATACAGCGATATTGACTTGTGGATATATAAAAAATCAGATGGCTTTATTCATCGGATAGAAAAGATAGATGGAATAAAAATCGATTTATTTGAAATATCGTTAACGATGCTTGAAAAGTTTCTTGTCGCCGGTGAAGCTCC
>CALWTV010000014.1 GCA_944384555.1 uncultured Clostridia bacterium
AGCCGATAAACGTTATATATATCAATGCAATTACTGCGGTGCGGAGCGTGCCGGTACACTTTACTATCTGTTTGGCGAGAATGGTAAAGAATTTTATATTTTTAAGAGCACAAACCACAGCAAGAACGCAAAAAAGACAAGTAAGCGTTTTAAAATCGAAATAATTTATATACTGAGCGTCCGGCGGAACTATTATAGAGGTAAGCGCGGCGGCTAATACGGCTATTGTAAGCACCGTATTTTTCTTGATAAATGCGCCTACGGAAACTAGGGGATTAAAATGAAGTTTGGGAGCGGCAACGGTTTTTCTGTTCATATAATCTGTGATACCGGCTTTCTGTTCGAAAATTTTATTTTTTAAACTGTATTTAATATTACTTTTACAACCTTAAGTATTATAGATTATAATTGTATTTTATTCAATAGCCATATCGTACAATATTTTTATATTTTTGAGATATATTTGCGTAAATAATGTGAGCCTGATATTATAAAAAAAGAAAGACACCTTTAAAAGTGCCTTCCTCAAAAATTATTATTTTAATTTGATAAAATTACGGCTTCCAATATTTATCGATAGCGTATTTAGCAAGGGCGACATATTTTCTCGCACGGTCACAGTCACCATAAATTGTGCCGACTTCGCGCTGAGCAACTTCAAGTAGACAGCCGCTTGAAGCTTCCGCGATACCCTTGAAGCATTCGATAATGCCTTCATCATCAAGCGGTCCCGCGTTTGTAACAAATTCCGCTCTCGGCTTGCTGTAATAAACTATGCCTGTACCGCGCAGATATTCGCCAACCTGCATTTCGTTATTAAACGGAGATACGGATAATTTGCGGAGATTTTTCCATTTAGAAAGATAATCCGGGAAAATTGCGTCAACTCTTTCACAACAGCCGTATGAAAGCAGACCAAAACGTTTGACAAGGCGATCCTGATACGGGAAAACAAATTCGCCGAAAGTTTCGGGAGATACTGCGGTAGTTTCCTGAGACTCAAGGAATCCCCAGCATTCGGTAGTTTTTGTGACGTTTTCGGTTGGCAGCTCATGATTGAACGCATAGCTTTCCTGAGCAACGCCGCTCATCTCGCAGGTAGGCAACAGAAGTCCTTCTTTTTCAAGAAAATCATAGTAATTTTCATAGACCTGAGTAGCCATTTCCATTATTTGATGAAGTGCGTCCGGACAGTCATACATTGCGGTATAATATGTTTCCATGCCGGTCAGATGAACGAGCTGGTTTGTGATACTTCCGCCGAGCGAGCCCATAGTCATTTTAACGGGCAGAATATCGCCGATTACGTCCTCGATAGTTTCGATGCTTTTTTTAGTGCCCTCTTTATCCGCTCCGAAATAACCGCCTTTGAATTTATCAACTTCGGCTTCAATATCTTCAATTACAGGGTCAATATGAAATCCTTTGGCATTAACGCCTTCGGCGCGCGTGATATGAGGAGAAATATTAAATGGACTTGCCCAAGTATGCCAACCTACTGCATAATATGGAGCAATAGGTGTATCGTCATCAAAAATCGTCTGTCCGCCTGTGTGCCAGCGCAGACTGTATTCAAGGCTTCTTCCCAATTCAGATTCACATTGAATTAAAGGAGAAATAACTTCATTGGGGAAATTTGAGAACAAAAAACGTACTGTGGGAGCTTCTCTTTTTCCCTGACCGAGCGCGTGCCATTTTTTTAATATCGCCTGATTTTTATCGGAATTCGCAAGTTCGAGCTGTTTTTTTGCTAAATCTCTTACAAGTTCCCTGTCTTTTTGAGATATATTAGCCATAATAGATACTTCCTTTCGGATTATTGTTTTTTTATTTATATTTTTCACTTAATTTAATAATATCTTTAAATAACATACTGTATTCTACCATACCATTATATCAATGTCAATTAATAAAAACGCTTATTTAATTAATAAAAGCGTTTATTTTTGCTTAAGGCAAACTGAATAAGCTTAAAATCTAATAATAAGCATTAGACTTCAACAAAAAAATCGAATTAATTATGCATATATCTGAATTAAGGTAAATAGACATTGATTTTTTGTTAACTCTATATTAATTTAATAAAAAATTAATTTTAAAGATATCATCAATTAATATTTTGTATATATAATAATATTATGTTAATTAATAATAGTTATTAACAATTGGATTTTAAAAATCAGGAGGAAATATTAACTGTTATGAATAAAAAATTTATGCGTTCATTTGCTTTTTTGATGTTATTTACAATGCTTATTACTTCATCATTTTCATGTTCTGATACGTCAAATACAGGCGGCAATAATAATTCCGCCGATGATTCTTCAAGCACGTCAGAAGTACCTGCGGAAACTACCTCAAAATATCTTGACAGCCTGCCGGAAAATTTAGATTTTGAAGGTAGAACTATACGTATAATTACAAATGATGCCGATTCATTTGAAACAGTAGAAGATGCGGCTGATGTAGTCGATACCGCTGTATACAACAGAAATCTTATGGTAGAAGAACGCCTGAATGTATCGCTTCAGGTAGATGTAAATCCCGACTGGGGTGGAATAAGCAGTACTCTTACAAACAGCGTGCTTGCGAATTCTGATGATTTTGACGTATATGCCGGATATTCATATTGGTCAATTGACCTTGCAACCTCGGGATATTTGGTAAATCTCGCAAATCAACAGTATCTTGATTTTGAGCAGCCTTACTGGGGAAAGAAATTCATAGATGCAATGTCATATAAAGATTACATATACTGGGCAACCGGCGATATAGTTTTAAACTATACTAACGGAGTTTACGCTACATATGTAAACCTTGATAAATGGAATAGTTATTTCCCCGAAGAAAATATCTATCAGATAGTACGCGACGGAAAATGGACACTGGAAAATTTCCTGACTCATTCGGAAGCGTCATATAATGACCTCAACGGAAACTCAAAGTCAGATGAAGAGGATATGCTCGGATATGTATATACCGCAGAAGATAATCTGGACGGTTTGGCAATGGCGGCAGGTGTAAAATTCACGGAATTTGACCAAAACGGGGTTCCTTATGTTTCAATAAATCAGAACGATATAGCGGTAAGATTTTCTGAAATGCTTGAAAAGTTATGCTCAAGTTCGGGTTCGTATCAATCTGTTGCTGATGGAGGAAACAGCCCGTTTGACCTGTTTGTGAAAGGAAACGTAATGTTCACTGTCGGAAGACTTTGGTTTGCGGAAGAAAAGCTCCGCGATATGCCTGAGGATTTTGCGATTGTTCCTGCGCCTAAGCTTGATGAGTCACAGGAAACATATTTAACAACGCTTCATGACGGAACAACAATAATAGGACTGCCAAAGACTATTTCCGATGATGCTCTTCCGGCGGTATGCGCGTCTCTCGAGGCACTCGCAGCGGAAAGCTATAAATCAGTTACTCCCGCATATCTTGACGTTGCACTGAAAAATAAATATTCGCGCGACCCTGAATCCGCTGAAATGATTGACCTTATAAGAGAAAATATAATTTCCGATTTCGGATTCCAATACACGTCCACAGGCTTTAATAATTTCTTCCGCGGACAGACAACCGCAGGCGGCGGTATAGCCTCTACAATCGCTAAAAAAGAAAAAGCATGGACGAAACTCCTTGAAAAAATAATTAAGTCACTTGAGGAAAATTCTAATTAAATTGCGCCTTAATTTAAATAGTTTCAAGGGCTTCAATATTTATATATCCAATATTTTCTTAAAAAAATATACGTATGATTATAAAATATTACAACAAAATAGAAATCCGTTATAGATAAATCTGAAAAAATCAAATATAATATAATCATAAAACAAAAATAATAACGGAGATATAAATAATGACAGGAAAAGAACTGATAATTAAAACCTTAAAGCATGAAAAAACCGATAGAATTCCGTGGGTGCCGTTTGTTGGCGTTCACGCTGGAAAAATTCTTGGCAAAACCGCAACCGAAATGCTTACTGATGGAGATAACCTCTATAACGGTGTAATGGAAGCCGTTAAATTATACAGAGCTGACGGAATTCCTGTAATGTTTGACCTTCAGGTTGAAGCTGAAATTTTGGGCTGTGAGCTTGTATGGGCTCCCAAGGCTCCCCCGAGCGTTAAAAATCACCCCCTCGAAGGCGTTGATGAAGTTCCCTGCAAATGTAAGGTTCCCTCAAAGAATGACGGCAGAATTCCGATGATTTTAGACGTAATGAAGCGCTTAAAGGCGGATATCGGCGATACCACCGCGCTTTACGGCTTAATCTGCGGTCCGTTTACTCTTGCGTCACACCTCAGAGGAAACGACATATTCATGGATATGTTCGATGACGAGGAATATGTTGAAAAGCTCATGGATTATACTACCGAAGTATGCAAGGCAATGGCTAAACTCTACATAGATGCCGGCATGGACGTTATTGCGGTAGTTGACCCGCTCGTTTCACAGATATCCCCCGACCATTTCGAGGACTTTTTATCAAAATCATTTACCGAAGTATTCAAGTTTATCAGAGAAAACGGCGCCCTTTCCTCATTCTTTGTATGCGGAAACGCTACTAGAAATATTGAAGTTATGTGCCAGACCGAGCCGGATTCCATTTCCGTTGACGAAAACGTAAACATGGCTGACGCAAAACTCATTACTGATAAATACAATATCGCACTCGGCGGAAATATCCAGCTTACTACCGTAATGCTCCACGGTACTCAGCAGGAAAACATGAAGACTGTTGTTGATTTAATAGACAGCCTCTCCGGCGATAAATTCAAGCCCGGAAACTTAATAATCGCTCCCGGTTGCGATATGCCTTATGATGTTCCGCTCGAAAACGCAATCGCGGCGGCTCAGGCAGTTCATGATACCGAAACCGTAAGAAAAATGGTTGAAAATTACGAAGCTCCGAAAGAAGATATCTATATTGAGCTTCCCGATTACGAACACCTCGAAAAACCGCTTATCGAAGTATGCACACTTGACGCTGAAACCTGTGCGGCTTGTACCTATATGCTGTCCGCGGCGCTTGAAGTCAAGGAGCATTTCGGCGATAAAGTTGATATGGTTGAATATAAATATACCATAAAAGAAGATATCGCGCGCTTCATGAAGATGGGCGTAAAACAGCTCCCGTCAATCTACATCAACGGTAAACTCGTATATTCTTCAATTATCCCGAGCAAGGCGGAATTTATCGCTGAAGTTGAGAAATTTCTTAAGTAATTAAATAAATTAATAAGAAGAATTAAAATAATTAAAAAGAGGGAGGGAAATTTGTTTTCCTTCCCTTTAATATTTAATAAAGTCAGACTGTTGATTGAGTAAATTTAATTTTACACAGGAGGACGTATGAAAAAATTATACTTGATTACAGGATTTTTAGGAGCTGGAAAGACCACGTTCGTAAACCGAAGCGGAAAAATCTTTGCCGGTGAAAAAATAGGCGTTATAGTAAACGAATTCGGCAAGCAGGGGATTGACGGAGGTTTGATTTCTCAAAACGGATACGAGGTTACGGAAATTTCAAACGGTTCAATTTTCTGCGTATGCCGAATGGATATGTTTATCGACGCACTTAAAGAAGCGGCGGCAGGTGATTTTGATACGCTTGTAGTAGAAACTTCGGGGCTTTCCGACCCGTCAAATATCGGCGCAGTGTTATCGGAGCTTAAAAAAATCACCAGTGAAAACGAAACCTCCGGCGTGGTTGAATACGATTACCGCGGTTGTATATGTATAGTTGACGGTGTAAATTTCATAAAAGTAATAAAATCAGCGGTTGCCGCCACAGAGCAGATAAAATCCGCGTCACTGTGCGTGATAAATAAAATCGACCGCATAACTGATGAGGAAGCCGATAAAATCGAAAGTGAGATACGCGGCATAAATCCGATATGCGATATTATCCGTGTTTCGTATTCAGATATTCCCTCCGAATACGTGAAAAATCTGCGTCCGATTGAATCGGAATCCGGCGGTCGTTTAGATATAACCTCCGTTTCTGTTACGGTAAAAATTGATGAATCAACTGATAAATCTCGTTTTGATGAGATTGTAAAAGCAATT
>CALWTV010000015.1 GCA_944384555.1 uncultured Clostridia bacterium
TCCGGCATCATTTGAATTTATTGTAAATTCTCTCAATTTATCTTATTTTGTACCGAATAAACGGTCTCCGGCATCTCCAAGTCCGGGAACAATGTATGCATGTTCATTAAGGCGTTCATCCAGCGCAGCAATATAAATATCAACATCAGGGTGTCTTTCTTGAACTAATTTTACACCTTCAGGCGCACCTACAAGGCACATAAGACGGATATTTTTGCAGCCTTTCGCTTTAAGCAAATCGAGCGCATCAGCCGAACTTCCTCCAGTTGCAAGCATAGGGTCAACTAAAATTACAATTCTTTCCTCTATATCAAACGGAAGCTTGCAATAGTATTCTACGGGTTGATGAGTGTCCGGGTCGCGGTAAAGTCCGATATGACCTACTTTTGCCACAGGAACAAGCTCAAGCAGTCCGTCAACCATTCCCAATCCGGCACGCAGAATCGGAATAATCGCAAGTTTTTTACCTTCAATTTTTTTTGCAGTCATATGAGATACAGGGGTATCTATTTCGACATCTTCCATCGGTAAATCGCGCGTAAGCTCATATCCCATAAGCATGGAAATTTCATTCAAAAGCTGGCGAAAGTCCTTTGAACCTGTATTTTTATCTCTCATTATCGTCAATTTATGCGTTATAAGCGGGTGGTCAAAAACATGTAATGTACTCATATCATTCTCCTTTATCGATTTAAATTTTACTTTACATTGTCACTCAAATTATATTATAAACGCAAAATATAATTTTTTCAAGTCATATAATAATAAATTCAACGAATTTTCACTTATTATGTAGTTTAAAAAAGAAGACCTCGGAAAAATAAATTCCGAAATCTTCTTTACATTTTTATTTGAAATACTTAACACCGGACTCAAAGATTTTTTGGTCTTTTTCTCCGGGAATATTTTTAAATACATTAGTTCCGATACGTTCGCTATGTCCCATTTTACCAAATATTCTACCATCTGGGCTTGTTATTCCTTCGATTGCACATATTGAACCGTTCGGGTTATAATCAATATCCATTGTAGGTATTCCGTCAGGAGTTGTGTATTGGGTAGCAATTTGACCGTTCTTTGCGAGCTTTTCAATCAGTTCGGCACTTGCCGCAAATCTGCCCTCACCGTGTGATATCGGGATTACATGGATATCCCCAACTTCACAGCCTGCAAGCCACGGAGATTTTACAGAGGCGATTCTGGTATGAACCATTCTCGACTGGTGGCGCCCTATTGTATTATATGTCAAAGTTGCGTCATCAGGCGACATTGTATCCATAATTTTGCCAAACGGGAGCAATCCAGATTTTAACAATGCCTGAAAACCATTGCATATACCGAGTGCGAGTCCGTTTCTTTCATCAAGCAATGCGGTTACAGCTTCTTTTATTCTCGGATTGCGCAGTACCGCAGTAATAAACTTACCTGAACCGTCCGGTTCGTCACCGCCAGAAAATCCGCCCGGGAGCATGAAAATCTGAGAATTATCAATTATTTTTGCAAATTGCTCGATAGATTCTTCCAAAGCCTCTGCACTGTAATTGCGTAATACAAATATCTCAGGCGCACCGCCGACTCTTGCGAAGGCACGGTAAGTATCATATTCGCAGTTTGTTCCCGGGAATACGGGAATAACAATTCTCGGTTTTGCAAATTTTTCTGAAGAATATACATTTGAACGTTCAATGTAGCTGAATGACGCAGGTTCAGCTTCGCGTGTCTGCTTAACCTTTGTTGGGAATACTTTTTCAAGAGGAGCTTCCCACATACGCTGAATATCACAAATATCAAATTCTGTATCAGATATTACAAATTTTCCACTGTCATTTGTATTACCAAGTAATATTCCTTCTATTTCTTCATCTGTTTCGACTACAAATGCACCGTAAAGACGGTCAAAGCACAGCGAAATATCGGCAGCATTATCAAATGAAAATCCGATTCCGTTTCCTATTGCCATTTCCGCAATTGCTTCTACTGCACCGCCGCAGCCTACCGCATATGCCGAAATTACTTTACCGCTTTCAAGCAAATCGTGTATATATTTGAAGTTCGCAATTAATGATTCTTTTATAGGAAGGCTGTTTTTATTATACTCGGGCATACACAAGTATACCTTGCTTCCGGCTGTCTTAAATTCAGGAGTTACCGCCTTTGATGCTTTGCCTGCCGCAACCGCAAATGAAACGAGTGTCGGAGGAACATCTATATCTTCAAAACTTCCAGACATTGAGTCTTTTCCGCCGATTGCCGCAAGTCCAAGTTCCATCTGAGCACGGAACGCTCCAAGCAGAGCCGCAAACGGTTTTCCCCATCTCTCGGGCTTATTTTTAGTACGTTCAAAATATTCCTGTAATGTAAGATAACAGTCACTATACGGAATACCTGCCGCAACAAGACGCGCTACTGATTCAACTATTGCATAATATGCGCCGTGATACGGGCTTTTTTCGGAGAGATAAGGGTCAAATCCGAACGCCATATATGACGCGGTATCAGTATCACCCATTACGGGAAGTTTTGCCGCCATATATCTAGGAGGAGTGATTTGATTCTTACCACCGTACGGCATTACGATGGTTGACGCGCCAATTGATGCATCGAAACGTTCAGCAAGTCCGCGCTTTGAGCATACATTGAGGTCAGAGATAACATTTCTAACTGCTTCACCTACGTTAGACGCCTTATTTAAATAATCGTGTCCTACGCCCTCAAGCAGGTTTTCATCATCAACTTCCGCAACTGCAACGTCAGTTTTCTTAGGCGCACCGTTTGAATTCAAAAATTCACGTGAAAGTGAGATTATAGTTTTTCCGTTCCAGTTCATTGTAAGGCGAGGTTCTGCTTCTACTTTTGCTACAATTGTAGCCTCGAGGTTTTCCGAGTTTGCATATTCAATAAATTTATCCGCATCACTTGGACTTACGACAATTGCCATACGTTCCTGTGATTCCGAAATTGCAAGTTCGGTTCCGTCAAGACCTTCATATTTTTTCGGAACTTTTGAAAGGTCGATTGTAAGACCGTCGGCAAGTTCTCCGATAGCGACCGAAACACCGCCTGCGCCAAAGTCATTACAACGTTTTATTAATGTAGTAACTTCCGGACGTCTGAATAAACGCTGAATTTTGCGTTCTTCCGGAGGATTTCCCTTTTGAACCTCAGCGCCGCATGTTGCAAGCGAATCGGAAGTATGCGCCTTTGAGGAACCGGTAGCTCCGCCGCAACCGTCACGTCCAGTTTTTCCGCCAAGCAGAATTATTACATCTCCCGGCTGAGGCACTTCTCTTACAACATTTGCCGCCGGAGCCGCACCTACAACCGCACCGATTTCAAGACGCTTTGCCACATAATTCGGGTGATATAATTCATATACGCCGCCAGTTGCAAGTCCAATTTGGTTTCCGTATGAACTATATCCTGCCGCAGCTCCAAGAGTTAGTTTAGACTGTGGAAGCTTGCCGGGCATTGTATCAGCGACAGGAACTCTCGGGTCTGCCGCACCTGTAACACGCATTGCCTGATATACATATGCACGTCCTGAAAGCGGGTCACGTATCGCACCGCCGAGACATGTAGCCGCACCACCGAACGGTTCAATTTCTGTCGGGTGATTGTGCGTTTCATTTTTAAACATGAGCAACCAGTCTTGCATTTCGCCATCTACATCAGCTTTAATTCTGACGGAGCAAGCATTTATTTCCTCGGAAACATCGAGATTTTTCAGCTGACCGGTCTTTGAAAGATATTTTCCAGCGATTGTGGCAATATCCATAAGGGTTATATCCTTATGACGTCCGATATAGAGCTCGTTTCTTTTTTCGATATAATCATTGTATGTGTCCGCGATATAATCATTTGCGATATTGGCATTTTCAATTTTAGTAAGGAATGTAGTATGACGGCAGTGGTCGGACCAATACGAGTCTATTAAGCGAAGCTCTGATATTGTCGGGTCGCGCTTTTCTTCCTCTGCGAAATATTTGCGGCAGAATCTGATATCGTCTGCGTCCATTGCCAGCGAATAATTTGTCAAATATGAGAGAAGTTCTTCTTCAGAGCAGGTAGAAAATCCAGTCAATGTATCGACTGTTTCTGGAGCTTTGAAATTGTCCGCAAGAGTTTCGGGCTTGTCAAAGCCTGCCTCACGCGCTTCAACGGGGTTTATTACGTACTTTTTGATTTTTTCAACATCTTTTTCCGTTATATTTCCGTTTACTGCATATATTACAGCAGTTCTGACTCTGGGGCGTATACCGTTATTTATTAATGCGATACACTGTTCGCATGAGTCCGCGCGCTGGTCGAATTGTCCAGGCAAATATTCAACTGCGTAAACAAAATCATCTTTAGATAAATCTATATCTTCGGAAACATTGTCTGTCTGCGGTTCGGAAAACACCGTTTTCATTGCGGCAGAAAGCGTTTTTTCATCTATTCCCTCCACATCGTAACGGTTTATAATACGAACCGATTCAAGCCCATCAAGCAAAAGATTCGCGCGTAAATCAGCACAAAGACGTGATGCTTCAAGCGCATAATCAGGGCGTCTTTCTACAAATACTCTATATACCATCATTATCTCCTTTGGATATTTTTATATATTTTTATTATTTATATCATAATTATTTTAAAGGTACTCATTGTATTTCGCCAAAACATATATCTCCATCGGTTCCAATTAAATTCACATACATAAACCGATTGCGTATCTCGTCAGGCTCACCGCTATATTTCACCGAAACTTCAACAAATTCTGGAGTATGTCCGACTGCGATTCCGTTTTCACAGGTTTCAAACAGCACCTCTGCGCTTTTGTTATTTTTAACATAATCCTCAAGCAAAGCCCGTCTGATTTCTTTTTGCTGATTTGCGAGCTTTGACGCGCGAACATGCTTTATACTTTCATCAACCTGATTTTTCATTGATGCCGCGTCTGTGCCTTTTCTTTTGGAATAAGGGAAAATATGCATTCCGAAAAATTTCACACGGCGGCAAAATTCAAGCGTTTCCTCAAAATCCAAATCTGTTTCCCCGGGAAATCCCGTCAGCATATCAGTAGTAAGCATTACATTCGGAATAGCTTCACGCAAAAATGAGATTTTTTCCTCTGCCTGAGCGGTATTATATCTTCGGCGCATAAGCCTTAACACATTGTCACAGCCGCTCTGCATCGATAAATGAAACTGCGGCATTACTTTTTCAAGTTTTGCGATTTTATTTACAAAATCATGTTTCATAACCGATGGGTCAAGAGAACCGAGCCGTATACGTTTGATTTTATCTATTTTGTTTATCTCAATTAGCAAATCAGCCAAATCAAAACGGTGTCCGTTTTCATCACGCGGAAAATCGATTCCATATGAGGCAGTTTCAATTCCAGTTAAAATTACTTCCTCGCACCCGCCGTTTGCTATGTCTTTAACCTCATCTACCACAACATCAAACGGTTTTGAACGAACTCTCCCTCTCGCTTTCGGAATAATGCAATATGCGCAATTGCTTTCACAGCCGTCTTCTATTTTTACATATGCACGGGTACGACCGGAAATTGAAATCCGCATAGGCTCAAATTCCGCACTTTCAATATTTCCAACGCTTATTTTAATACTTTCAGAAACGTTTTTTTCTTGTCGTTTATTTAAAATTTCAAGCACCATTTTCGGGATATCAGTTTTGCGGTCATTTCCGCATACCAACGCTACCCCTTCAAGCGCGGCATTTTCAGGCGATACTTGCGCAAAACACCCCGTAACCGCAATAACTGCGTTTGGATTATGCTTTATCGCACGCCTTATAAACTGCCTTGATTTTCTATCGCTTTCTGCTGTAACGGTACAAGTGTTTATAACATATGCGTCACAGGAAATTTCAGGAGAAAGCACCGAAAAACCAAGCTTTTCGAATTCATCGGCAATGACATCACTTTCATATTGATTAACACGGCAGCCAAGAGTATATATACCTACCGTGTATTTTGGAATATTTGGGAAAATTATAATCATTCCTATCAAATAATATTATATTCTGTAATAATTATATCACGATTAAGAATTTATGTAAATATAAATATACAACAAAATAGTCCGTATTTAATTCAAAACCTATATTATCGATTACTTTTTGATATAAAAAAACCCCTTCACTTTTGATGTCGGGGCTTTGTCGCTTTAATAAATTTAATATAAGTATCTTTTTATAATTGCGCAAACTGAATCAAGTGTTTTTTCCGCAGAATATTTATCAGGTTCAACCTCGGCATATTTTATAAGTTCAATTGCCTGAGTCATATCGTTTATTTCAGTTTTATTATCTACGCTTTTCGATACTTTTTCTTTTATCTCACGTGGAGTATCTGACGTTTTTATACTTATGTTCATTTTGCGGTATAGATATATCAGCGTCAAGTACGCACACGTCAGCTTTTCATTTGTCGTATTGCATTTTGAAAGCTTCGCCTGAAAATCTTTGTACGTTTTAAACGATGCCTCATTTGGATTATATTCCCGTATTTTTGCGTTCTGGAGCTTTATTTCTTCATCTCGATAGCTTACAAATGTATTTGAGTAATCGGAATGACCCCAAAAATATGCTGAGTTTGAGAAAAAATCAAGAATATCCTGAAGAAATTTTTGCAATTTAAGAAATAAATTCTTAAAAAAGTTAGTTCGTCCAAATATAGTAACAATCAATATTATTACTATGACTGCAATAAATGCCGAAAATATAAAATAGCTGAAATTTCCGCCTTCTCTGCCGAATACCGCTCCTGAAAAATCCACAGCCGCTTCTTCACTGTCATAATATTCCATATCACTTTGGCTATCATTACCTCTAAGCACACTATATATTAATATAAATCCAAGCATTTTAAACAATATTGCAAATCCGGATAATATTAAAAACATAAACCCGAGTAATAAAATTATCATTACTACCATAGCAAATACAAGGAGCATATTATAAAAACGTGCCGGTGGAGTTATTACAGATACCACAGAACCTCGGAATATTTTTATTATATATGTCTGATTCATAAGCAAAAGCGCGCATATAAAATACACAGTAAGGCTTATTGACGCAGGTGTTACTATACTCGAATTTCCGTACAAAAATGTCATAAACCAAATCATAATAAATGCTGTTCCAAAGAAAAACATTTTTATAGACACAATTCTATCGGTAGGGTAAAACCATAGTATTATTCCGGCTGCCATAAATACAAATATTAGTATCGCAAACAAAAACGGGTACAGTGAGTACGGGTCATATTTGGATATTTTCCCCGTCTCATAAAAATACAGCGATAATTTATCAACTCCAACTTTCGTTAAATATGCAATTACCAATGAAATTATCAACGGCAAAATTGCATATCCGATGTGAAATAAAGTTTCGTTTGATTCATACCCGTAATCGATTTCACGGCTTCTTTTATTACGTGTCACGGCAGAATAAACGGATTGGAGCATATATCCCAACATTAGGAAAATAAATATTAAAAACGAACATATCAAAGAAGAAATTTCCAAAAATCCGCTTGTTAATGTATACGTCATAGGAGTAAAAACCGCGGTAATTGCAATAATCACCAACACCCTGTAAAACAAGGCGAATAAGTTTGCCGGTACTGATTTTTTTGAATTTAATTTTTTTTGTAGGCTGTTTAAGTCAGCCTTTTCCTTTTTTGTATCAGCCATAAAATACCGCCTCCTCAAAATTAATATTCAATATCAGTTTTAAAATAAACATCTACATCAGGCGGAATTACCATCGCGTTATTGTACGATGTTGTTACATAGAAAATTACGTTTACACCCTGTTTTTGCATTTCCCTTGAGAAATTTATCATTCTCTCGCTGATATATGCCGATATAAAGACAATATTTTCGTTTTCACTGTAATAGGCGGCATTATTCAGAATATGGTCAAGCATTTTTTCAATCGGAACAGATATTTTCATCTGCAACTGCGCCAAAAGCCTCAGCGCCTCTATAATATCGCGTTTTCCCTCATATGCCTGTGTTCTGAGTATCTGACTTCCGATTTCGTCATCTTCATCCGCGCACAAAGTTCCATCAACTGTTTCAGGCGGCGTATTTGAAATAAGTCTTATCGGAATATTATCAGATGAAATTTTGTCAAAAATCGACGCAGCTATCGTAATACACTGTTCCACATACGCCGGAGTTGACGGTTCAGTTTCCAAAGGTTCAATATCCCGCGACTGCATATTCAAAACCATATTAAACTGAAATCTCTGTGTAAATTCCTCAACGTTTACCATCAGTTTATTGTGTACTGCGGTTGATTTCCAGTTAATTTTATTCATAGGGTCGCCTACTGAATATTCCCTTGTTCCGGCTTTGAGGAGAGGGTCTGTTATAAGACTTCTGTTTACAATTACATCTCCGCTGTAAAATCTAGACAGATTAAAATATTTCTCAAGGTCAATCGCTTTCGGAAGTACCACTATCCGATTATGACGTCCCTCTTTTACCTCAACGGATTTTGACTGTTGATTAAAGCCTACAATATCATTTCCCACGATAAGCACTCGGTCAAGCACATATGTACCTCTTACCAGACAGCGCACACGCCATTTACGGCGGATTTTCTGCTTAGAATGCATTACAAATATACTTCTTATATTTTGTGACAGCTTCTCAATTCTCGAACCGTTTTTGGGGTCAGCATCATAAAGCAGAAATTTTAATCCGTCCGGAAGCTGCGTATCAACCTTGATATACGGCAGAGGTAGATATTTATCATTTGTAATTTCCTCATACAGAAAAATATCCTCGTCTTCAAAAACTTCCTCCGCACTGAGCGAAACATCGTATTCGATATTTTCCAGCATGTGCTTTTCGTAATATTTGTATTGCACCACATAAACAATGAGTGCTGCAATAATTATTGCGATAAAAATCAAGAGTGCTCACCGCCTTACTCAATCGGCGCAGGTACGGAATCAATTATGTACTCTATGATATTTTCATTTGATTGAGTCAAACGTATTGTATTTTGCGAGCGTGAGATTACACGGTGCGAAAGAACGGGGACACATACAGCCTTAACGTCATCAGGCAGTACAAAATCACGTCCCTGTATTGCCGCATACGCCTGAGATGCGCGCATTAACGCCAAAGTTCCACGAGGACTTATTCCAAGTCGCAGACGTTCACTTCCACGTGTCGCGTTAGCTATCGCTACTATATATTCCTTTATTTTTTCACTTACCTTTATAAGTTTTACATCATTCTGAGCTGCTTTCACATCTTCTCCGCTGCAAACCGGCTGAAGTGTATCTATCGGATTTGTAACAGTGTATTCGCTTAAAATATCTTTTTCTTATGAAGCTTCGGGA
>CALWTV010000016.1 GCA_944384555.1 uncultured Clostridia bacterium
AGACGCGGAGTTCAGTATAAATCGTTTGAGGATAAAGACAATCTTTTGCTGGGCGGCGACAGAGTTGTGACTACTCCCGAATATACCGCTTATCTGAAAATCGCGGAAGGCTGTGACAACCGCTGTACATACTGTGCAATTCCAAATATTAGAGGAAAACTCCATTCAAGAGAAATGGACGATATCGTAAAAGAAGCGGTTACGCTTGATGAAATGGGTGTGCGTGAGCTTGTGATTGTAGCGCAGGATACGACCGCTTACGGTATTGATATTTACGGAAAGTATACGCTTCCTCAGTTATTACAGAAAATAAGCGACACTACAAAAATCAAGTGGATACGTCTGCTTTACTGCTATCCTGACAAAATTACAGACGAACTCATTGAACAGATGCGCGACAATGAAAAAATTGTCAAATATATTGATTTGCCAATTCAGCATATAAATGACCGCGTACTTAAAAGAATGAACCGCAAAGGCAACGGCGAAACTATACGCAGTGCGATTAAGCGTTTGCGTGATGCTATGCCTGATATTTCAATACGTACCACGGCAATTGTGGGATTTCCGGGGGAAACCGATGAGGAATTTGAGGAGCTTTGCGAATTTGTAAAGGAAGCGGAATTCAGCCATTTCGGAGCTTTTACCTATTCGAGGGAAGAAGATACGCCGGCGTATGATTTCCCCGACCAGGTTGACGAGCAGGTAAAACAGGATAGATATGATATAATAATGCGTACTCAGCTTGAAATTAATGAGAAGCAAAACGAAGCTAAAATCGGAACTGTTGTCAAAGCAATATGCGAAGGATATGACGTAGTCAGCGAGACATATTACGGAAGAACCGATAAAGATGCGCCTGAAATTGACGGAAAAATATATTTTTCAAGCGATAAAAAACTCAATGCCGGTGATTTTGTAGATGTAACAATTACAGAAGCGATTGATTATGACCTTGTGGGAGAAGCGGTAAAGTCTTAATTTGAGTTTGACATGTTTTATGCGCATTCCGTTGATTATATAGATTTTTGCGTAAATGAAGGGATTTTTATATTATGAAGATGAATCTTCCCAATAAACTTACAATTTTGAGAGTATTTATGGTTCCGCTTATCATGCTGGCAATTTTGTTGCCGATTGATGAAACTGTGTCGAGGATTGCCGCGGCAGTCATATTTATTCTGACATCACTTACCGATATGCTCGACGGTAAAATAGCGCGCAAATATAATCTTATCACAGATTTCGGCAAATTTATGGATCCGCTTGCCGATAAAGTAATGGTGATATGTACGCTACTTGCGGCAACGGTAAAGTATGATTATTTAGCTGATGTGCTTGTATGGGTTACGGCGGTAGTGGTAGTGCGTGAGCTTGCCGTATCCGCAATCAGGCTTGTGGCAAACAATGCGGCTGGTGTTGTGGTGGCGGCAAGCTGGCTTGGAAAATGCAAAACCGTATCTCAAATTGTCGCTATTGTGGTTATTTTTATTGAGCCACTTATATTACCGTTTGATTTTATACTGACTTATCACCCATTGTCATATTTTACTCTTGCGGTTATGACTGTGATGACAATTTGGAGCGGTGCGGATTATATGAAATCTTATTGGAAATTCCTTGATCCGCAGAAATAATTTTAATCAAGTCAGGTTCGCAGTTTTTTATTAAATTTTGATTTAACGCTTGCATAATCATTTATTTTGTGATATAATACTCTCGTTTTAATAATAAGTGATTGTTAAATCATATATGGAGAGGTATCGAAGCGGTCATAACGGGGCTGACTCGAAATCAGTTTGTCTTAACGGACACGAGGGTTCGAATCCCTCCCTCTCCGCCAAAAAGGTTTAGAAAGTGCTTGTTTTCTAGACCTTTTTATTTTTTCAAATTATATTTCCTCACCTTTTAATGAAATTTGCCAACAGTCGTTTTTAGCGTCTGCTGGCTTTTTTATTATTTTTGTGATGAAATTTGCCAATTAATAGCCATTCATTTTTAATTTCTTTTCTGATATAATTTTATTTGATAAATATTTCTGATTTCAATATAACCTTTTTGATAATATTATTGTCTATATTATAACGCTGCGTAAAGATTAAAAGTAATCGAAAATTTTCGAAAACAACATTAAATGAAAGGATAATAAAATGCATTATCAGGAACAAAGCGATGAGACACTCGTAATGCTGACTCTTGCCGGCGAACAATCTGCTTATGAGGTGCTTGTAATTCGCTATGAAAAAGCCGTAATTTCCGCCGCCTATTCTGTTATACAAAACCGTTCTCTTGCGGAAGACGCTGCACAAGACGCTTTTATAACCGCATGGATGAAATTGAATATATTGCGTGAGCCTAAAAAATACGGTCCGTGGGTTTGCCGTATTGCGAAAAACTGCGCAAAAAACATGGCAGTACGTTTCCGTGGATTTCTTGGTTTTGATGTAATGGAAAACCGTCTGTCGGAAGATGAGCGGTGTCAAAATCCTGAATTTATGTATGTATCATCTGAAGAGAGTGAATTGCTCCGTGAAAGCATAAGCAATTTGCCTGAAAAAGTCAAAACGGTAATCAATCTCTATTATTTTGAGGGGCTGTCAATTGCGGAAATCGCCGATAGAATGCGTATATCTGCCGGTACCGTAAAATTACAGCTTCACAACGGCAGAAAACGAATCAGAAAGGAATTAAGTGCCATGAATGAAGAAATGAACGATACTTTAGTACAGCGTGTAATGAAAAAGGTTGAAGAGCTTAAACTCTGGAAACTTAAAAACAACAAGAACGGATTTGAGGAAGTGTATGAGGACGTACTCAATGAAGTGGAACAGCTCCCTGAATCGACTGATAAATATCATACTATGGCAGATGTGCTTGTCCGTGGCTGGTGGTGGATTCCCGGCAAACAGGATGATGAACTGCTCGCACGTATCAGTGAAATGGCAGAGCTTGGCAAAAACGAAGAAGTTATGAGATTTCTTGTTGCACAAGAAGATGGAGAATATGGTATTGGTAGAATCGAATTTATAAGGGACAAGCAGATACCACGTCTTGAAGCGAAAGGTTTCACAAAAACACTCGGGTATGAATGGTTCTGGTTGGGGTATTCATATTTTGAAAATAATGAGCCGGAAAAAGGATTTGAAGCATACAATAAAGTGTTGTCAATTTTGAAACCGTCGGATTTTTATTATGTTTTTACACTTGCCAATATCGAAATGCAGAAAAAATATGCTGATGAATATAAAAATAAGGATTATAATAAAATTAGGTTAATTGTTTATACTAATGAATTACATATAAAAGAGGGAAAACTTCGCTACTGTTGGAATGAGGATTATATATGCACGGGTGGTCTTCTTTCGAACACTGAATTTAATGATATATTAAAAAATGCTTCTTATTGTGACGGAAATTTCACAGTTGACGGAGCGGCAAAAGGCGAGTCATTCACCGGTTCTGACGGAAATACGTTGACTTTTGTTTCGGACACAGAATCAGTTCAAACTCCTTGCGGAACTTTCGACTCATGTCAACTTTGGATTACAAAAAACTGTGGAACGGTATATAAAACCTACTTCAAAACAGGCATAGGAATAGTAAAGCAGGAGACATTTATAGATGGCATAACAGAAACACAAATACTTAAGTCATACAACATATTTGGAGGAACAGGAATAATACCTTTTGCTAAGGGAAACACATGGGAATATATATCAGGATACAATCCCGAGTATATGAATATACAAACCAAATTTACAGTTCAGTATGCAGATGAAAAAAGTGTTATATTGTCAGGAAATGCTGAAATAGAGCGTGTAAAATATGACGAAAATTCATGGCTTGATATGATTTTGCAGATACGCAATGAGTATTTTGATCACAATGTATACAAAGTCTGCGATGTATATCACGCAATTGAACGCGCCCAAGTCTTAGCAAAAACTCCGCTTGAAAAAGCACATACAAAAGCCGCATGTTCTGTTGCCCGCAGAATTTTGAACACTAACCCCCAATTTAATCCCAATTATACCGCAACAGGTCATTGGAATTTCTTTAAACGCCATGTAACTGAAAAAGTAAATAGTAAAATTAAATATTCTCAATATTTTTGCTGGTCATTTGAATTAAAGCTATTTTTAGGAGATAATGTATGTGATTCCTTACTATATAATGATATATATGATATTTTTAATGATAACGTAGGCTGTCTCTGGTCTGATGATTGGAAAGCCGAAACTGAATTTACTATAAAACACATATTTAATGAAGAATTTCCGATAGAAACAAAATTGTGTTTTGAGAATGTCGGAAGTATTACAACGAAAGCAGGTACTTTTGAAAATTGTCTCAAGTGTTCTATTGAAACAGACGGTTTTTGTCGTGGTATTGGGTATCGTGGAGGTAAAAAAGAATATTATTTTGCTCCCGGTATAGGTATTGTACGCACTGTAAATTATTACTACGAGGACACATGCAAAGCAGTGTATGAGCTTACGGCATATGAGGGAACCGGAGAAGGATATATGCCAATCGCTGACGGCATGATAAGACGGTATGATGCAATTGATTTAACCGATGGATATGTTGCAGGTGTCGAATATACATACTGTGCCAATGATGATGGGCAAATCATTATATTCTCTGACCAGTGCGGTATTAAGAAAAAATTTGAAAAAATCACTCAATACGGTTCTGTTTTAGGTGAAAAAATTGAGGAAGATTTGTGGAATCAAGGTAAATACGAGGAAAGCCGTCTGCGCCATGATGTAAATAATTTTAATATCTTAGTACATTTTCTTACCCGTGAAAACCGTAACTGGGCAATGCCGGAAAAAGCCGCGGCATGGTCAAAATACCGTATGAACATAATTGAAAATTTCGGCAAAGAAGGAGAAATTCCGCGTGCATGGCTTGGATTGTATATTGACAGTTGTTTCAGAGTGGCGTGTGCCATGTTTGGTTACGGAAACAAAGATGAGGGTTATCAATATCTTGACAATTCAATTGAAATGGTTAAGAAATGGCTTGAAATTCCGGACGGAGAGCTGTTGGAAGTCGGCAACGAGATGATATACGGCGGTATAAAAGTTGTAAAAGGTAAAGTAATTATTGAGTTACCTGACGGTACAAGGGAAGCTATATATTCATATGATGCATTTGACTTCGATATAGGTATAATGTATAACGGTATGACAGCTCCGAGCGGTTGGGAATGGTTCAACAGCGTAAGAGATGAAGAGCGTTTCAAACAAGCAATAGAGCGTGTGAAAGCACTCATGAAATAAGTAAAAACAGAGCCGAATTGCCTCAATTTACGAAGCAACGGCTCTGTATTTTTATATTACTTAAAAAAGATTGAGAACAAAGCAGGGTTTTCTGTAAAAGATATCTCTCAAATTTACAAAATTGTTGTTTACCTTAACGGAAGGCATAAAATCAATATCGGCGGCACTCGATATTCCACATATCAAAGACGTAAACATATTTATGTCAAGCTCAATATCGGGAGCATTTTCAGTTTTGCATACCTCATTTGCGATACCCGGGGCATATTTTATACACCATACGCCGTTATTCCAGGGACACATCAAATCAGATACTGATATATTAATACTTCCTTTTCCTCTGCACTGACACATACCGAGTACACGTTCAACATTAACTACACGCGCCATACCGTTATATTCCAAAGTGCATGACGCATTATTGCCTTCATTAATTATAGCGTCTATATTCAACATGTCCGGCACTGAGAACTTAATCGAATGATAATGAGGAGCGAAAGTCTGTGCAAAGTCAAGCATTGCAGTCAATGCCTCAGCGTCAAGAAAAGCAAATCCCCCTCGGAAACCGAATGTAGTAGTACAGTTCATAACGCCGTCTTCTTTTCTGAAAATCATAAATCCTCGTGGTTCGCCGCTGTCATTTTTCCATATGTAGACATATCTTCTTTGTTCAAGAAGATTAGAGTTTTCAAGATCACCGTCATATTTGTGACGTGCGCAGGCGAGATTATATTTTTCATAGAATTTACGGTAAATTTCCGTAAGCGGTGAAAAATCATCTCCCGGAAGCAGCATTTCGATTTTGCCGCCAGTTCCGTATTTTTTAAGTGAATTGAACTGCAATGTCCATATACGGCTGTACGCACCATTTTCATATCCAAATTTGCGGTAATATGCCCGACTGAACGGATACAGGAACGAAAAATCAAATCCGTTTTCATTCATTTCCTTTAAGGCGGCACGCATACATTCACGGATTGCGCCGTTTCTGCGGTAAGGTGGGAGCGTTGAGACACCGCCTACACCTCCCATAAGTGCGGTATTTCCGTCAAAATTAACGGTATAATTTGAAATGCTTACTGAACCAAATACAGTAGAGTCATCATCGTCCAAAGCCGCCCATGTAACCGAATTGAATTTTTCGGAAGGAAATGAATTATCGTCAGTCACGGGAGCTTTATCCGCTTCTTCAATTTGTTCCGGCGTCATAGCCTCTGCTTCTTCTTTGGCTTTAAGATAGTCTGTTCCGAATTCAAAGGCGACAGCGGAAACAAGACCTGCTTTATATTTTTCATTTGCACGCAGTTTTCGTATAATCATATATTTCGTTCCTTTCAATTTATTTATCTTTTGTATTTTAACATATTTCGACGGTATAAGTCAACGGATTTTATTTTGGCAAGCGCATATCGTCACGTATATTGATATAAATAATATGTAGTGTTTGCTTGACAAACCGGTAAAGCGGTGATAATATATTTATTGGAAAGAAAGAGGTAAAATAAAACTTATGAAAAAAATTATATCACTGCTGCTTTGCGCTATAATGATATTTTTACTCGTTTCATGCGGTGAAGATAAGCCGGACGTTTCTGACAATGGAAAAATAACGGTAGTTACAACGCTTTTTCCTATGTACGATTTTGTACGTGAAATAGCCGGAGATTTGGTTGATGTGTCAATTCTACTCTCTCCCGGAACCGAAAGTCATTCCTATGAGCCTACTCCCTCAGATATTATGAAAATTATGGACTCTGATTTATTTATATGTATCGGCGGTGTATCCGAACTCTGGGTGGACGAAGTGCTGAAAGCTAATGACAGTGAAGATGTTAATGTACTTAAATTAATCAGCTGTGCTGACGGTGAACCTTGTGCAATTGCGGGAGAACACGATGAATCAGAAATCGAACATCTGCATACCCTTCAAGACGAACATATTTGGACTTCACCTAAAATTGCAATGAAAATGACTCAAAAAATATGTGACGCATTAATTGAAATTGATAATGAAAATTCTGCAACATACCGTGAGAATACCGATACGTATATTCATATGCTGAATGTGCTTGATGAAGATTTTGCCAAGCTGGTGCAGGAAAATAACAGCCGGAGTTTGATTTTTGCCGACCGTTTCCCGTTTGGGTATCTCGCTGGAGCATATGGATTTAAATGTGAGGCGGCATTTTCCGGTTGTTCTGATGATACGGAGCCTTCAGCCGCTGTAATAAAGGAATTGATTGATTTGGTAAAAGCAGAAAATACACCAGCAATATTCAAAATCGAATTTTCATCAGGTGCTATTGCGGAAACGATAGCGGAGGAAACCGGTGTTGAAATTTTAGAACTGCACTCATGCCATACAGTTTCAAAGGATGATTTAAAAAACGGAATCACATATATTGATCTTATGAGAAGAAACCTCGAAAATATCTCATCTGCACTTAAATAAAACTCCCGTGATTAAAAATTCCGAAAAAATAATACGTGATTAAGTAAATTCACGCAATTAAAACAATTAAAATAAATTTGATAGGAAAAATACATGGCAATAATTACGACAAAAGATGTATCAATGAAGTATAACTCCCGTACTGTGGTATCAGATATTTCCATTACAGTTGACAGCGGTGACTATCTGTGTATTGTGGGAGAAAACGGTTCCGGCAAATCTACTTTTGTTAAAGGATTGCTTGGACTTATGACACCATGCGGAGGTACTATTGAATACGGTGAGAATATGACTCACGCGGATATCGGATATCTGCCTCAGCATACGGAGGCTCAACATGATTTTCCCGCAGTTGTGGGTGAAATCGTGATATCCGGCTGCTTAGGTTCGATGAAGTTTCACCCGTTTTATACAAAAAGTCAGCGCGAGCTTGCGGTCAGCAATATGAAACGCCTTGGAATATATGAATACCGCCGCCGCCCGTACCGCGCATTGTCCGGAGGTCAGCAGCAGAGAGTGCTTTTAGCAAGAGCTTTGTGCGCCGCAAAAAAATTACTTGTACTTGACGAACCTACGGCGGGACTTGACCCTGTTGTAACTGCGGAAATGTATGAGATTCTTGCCGATATAAACAAATCGGACGGGCTTGCCGTTATTATGATATCGCATGATATAGACATAGCGCTCAAATATGCTGATAAAATTCTGCATATAAATAAAACCCCGCTGTTTTTCGGGACTACTGACGATTATCGGAAAAGCGATGTAGGGCGTAGATTTATCGAACTGGGGGGCTGCTGAAATGGAATTTTTAACTGAACTTTTTTCATATTCTTTTACTGTGCGTGTTTTAATTGCCGGTCCCCTTATCGCACTGTGTGCCGCATTACTTGGAGTAAGTCTGGTGCTTAAACGCTTCTCCATGATAGGCGATGGCTTGTCGCATGTAGGTTTCGGCGCGCTTACTGTGGCGGCAGTTATGGGAGCGGCGCCTCTTGCAGTCGCACTGCCGGTTGTGATTGCAAGCGCATTTTTTCTTCTTCAGATAAGCCAGCGCGCGTCTTTGAGAGGAGATGCCGCAATCGGGATATTTTCAACAACTGCAATGGCAATAGGAGTTATTGTTGCAGCAGGCTCCGGCGGTATGACTACCGATGTATACGGTTATATGTTCGGAAGCATACTTGCCATGTCTAAAACTGATGTGATTTTATCGGTATCGCTCTCAGTGGTAGTAATTTTATGCTTTGTATTTGCGTATAACCGGATTTTCGCTGTTACTTTTGATAATGCTTTTGCTGAAGCGACTGGCATAAAAACAGGAATTTATAATATAATACTTGCACTTCTTACCGCTTTAACGATAGTTATCGGAATGCGTATAATGGGTACGCTGATGATTTCGGGGCTCATAATATTTCCGGCGCTCACTGCAATGCGTGTATGCCGCAGTTATTTTTCAGTTACGATATGCGCCGCTGTTTTGTCCGTTGTCTGCTTTGTGACAGGCTTTATTTTATCATATTTATTAGATATTCCCGTAGGTGCAAGCGTAGTTGCGGTAAATGCCGCGTCATTTTTGATTTTTTCCATTCTCGGCTATTTTTTTAATAAGAAATTAAGTTAAAGTAGTTTCGCTG
>CALWTV010000017.1 GCA_944384555.1 uncultured Clostridia bacterium
GAAAATTACAGTGATGGAATGTTTGTGCGTGATAATGACGGTTACGGTACTCACTATTATAATGATACCGCGGTAAATGGAATATCGTCCGTAAAAGTTCAGCGAATCGGCAGAAAACTCAAATTCATTATATCATGTCAAAAAAATATTTCAGATGACGCAGTTCCTCAACTCTATATAAGCGATAATAACGGCGGAAATTATCGCCTTTTTGGAAGTAAACTCGATAAATATACCGAAAACAATGGAGATTTTCAATTTTCAACAATTTCTGAAATAGATTTCTGCGTTAATGAGAATACTGCGGAATATTGGTTTGAAACTGATGCGCAGGAGATTTATTTTAAGGCGGCGGTTTCATCTAAGCCTTACAGTTCACGCGAAGATTTTTATGACAGCGGAGATGTCTTTCCGGCAGGAGCCTTGTTCTATAAATATAAATAATATTTTAAAATAATAAAATCAAAGCGCATAGCCCCTGAAAAAATTAATCTGTGGTTATGCGCTTGCTCTGAATAAGGAGGTATCAAAATGAATACATTTGAAAAAGCTAACGGTTATATGGGCATATTTTCAAAACTTCCATCGCAAACTCCTACCGGCGGTGAACCTGACGGTCCGCTTTTCGGAAACGGCGATATCGGAGTTACGGCAGGCGGCAGTACTGACAATCTCACATTTTGGATAAGTAAAAATGATATATGGCATGCTACATATACTCATAAAGCCGAATGTGAGGGTGCTGTAAAATCTCTTGGAACTCTGAATATTTGCTCAGATTTATTAAAAGACGCTGATTTTTCAGCAAAACAGAGAATCGGAACGGCTGATGTGGAAATTGACTTGAAAAAATCCGAATATCATCTGAATGTACAGTCATATGCACCATATCAACAGAGCCTTGTTGTAGTAAAATTATGTGCAGTCAAAGGCAATATTCCGCTTAATATTGGTCTTTCTCCAATAGAAGATAAAGGCGCTGTGTGTACTTGCGTAAGTGACGGCAATATTTTTAGAATTACTAAAGATTATATCGGTGAAGCAGTTGAATGGGAAACAAAGAGCGCGGCAGTATGCCGGATTATCGGTTGGGATAATTTTAATGGAATACTTCATGAAGGAGAAAGCATTTTATTGGCTTTATCAGTACGAACCAATCATGATGACCCCGACTATTTAAATTTAAGCGAAACCGATATCGCAAATATTACCCCCGAAACTTTAGAGCAATACCGCAGAGAACATGAAGAATGGTGGAAATCATTCTGGGCAAGTTCAGGCATTGAAATTCACTCTGAACCTGATATTGAAAAATTTTGGTATGGTTCACATTATCTAATGGCGTGCTGTTGTAAAGCCGGCAAATTCGCGCCCGGAATTTTCGGAAACTGGATAACCACAAATAAGCCTAACTGGGCGGGAGATTATCACTTAAACTACAATTATGAAGCTCCTTGGTGGGGGGTCTATTCTTCAAATAAAGTTGAATTATCGGAACCATATGACAAGCCGCTTATGGATTATATTCCTCAGGCGCGCGAAAATGCACGAGTTCGGCTGAATTGCCGCGGTATTTATTCCAAAGTCGGAATAGGGCCGTTCGGTTTTGAAACAAGCCGAATGTATAACCTTGACGGAAGCGAAAATAACGAGGCTCCATACTGGGGACAAAAATCAAATTCCGCTTATGCGGCGGTGAATATGGTAATGCGTTTTTACAGTACGTGGGACGAAGAGTACGCGCGTAAGTATGCACTGCCGTATATGCGTGAGGTTGCGGATTTCTGGGAAGATTATTTGAAATTTGAGGACGGAAGATACGTAATTTACAATGACTGTATACATGAAAATTCAGCGGCAGCTAAAGGAATGTTTGAGTGGGTTTCAGACAACACCGTTGATTATAGTGGTGATTTCAATCCAATTCTGACTCTCGGACTTTTAAGAATGGTATTCCGCGCATTGATTGATATGTCCGAATATTTAGGAACAGATTCAGACCGCCGTGAAAAGTGGGAGCATATTCTCGCCAATTTAAGCGATTTTCCGACTCAGCAAAGAGAGGGTAAAACTGTATTCCGTTATACTGAACGAGGTATGGATTGGTGCGATGGAAACAGTTTGGGAATTCAGCATATTTTCCCGAGCGGTACAATCGGACTTTCCTCAGATGAAAAACTATTAAAAATCGCACGTGACACGATAACTGTTATGCACCGCTGGTCGGATTATAATGCATTCCCGACATTCTTTACAGCTGCGGCACGTGTGGGATATGATCCGAATATCATTTTAGAAAAGTTTAAGGAACAATTTATGACTCATTCATTCCCCAATCTGTTTATATATTATGGCGGAGGCGGAATAGAATGTTGCAGTGCAGTTCCAAGCTGTATAAATGAAATGCTGTTCCAGAGTCACGAAGGCATTATTAGATTGTTTCCAGTTTGGAATAGAGAAAAAGACGCCGCTTTTCAGGATTTGCGGGGATACGGGGCATTTGTTGTATCAGCGGCTTTGCGTAATGGCAGTGTAGAAGATGTATCATTAATAAGTGAAAAAGGACGTATATGTTCAATATTGTGCCCATGGGATTCGGGAATGATAATATTGAAGGACGGCGTTAAGGTAGACTATACCACTAAAGAAATTAAAGACGGTATTGTATATACGTTCAAAACTGAAAATAATTGCCGCTATGACATTCGCAAAAATTAAATAATAATTTTTAAATAGAAAAGACCGTTTATCACTGTAATAAGCGGTAACGGTCTTTATTTCTATAATACTTGCGCTAATATTATCAAAGGCTTATTTTTTACGTGAACTATATGCGATACCGGTAAGAATTCCCGATACTGCAACAGCAGCTAAAATAATGGAAGTAGTATCAGCGGTTTGAGGTGCCTCGGCAACAACAGGTTCGATTGCAGCGGTTTCAGCGGAAACTGTTTCGGCTGGTGCGATTTCTTCTGCCGGAGCTGCTGTTTCAGGTTGAGTTTCAACGACAGCTTCAGTTTCAGGTTCGGGGATTTCAACGGCAGATTCTTCATTCATGATTGTTTTTACTTCATCAGCTGAGAGGGCGCGGGTATAGAATTTAATTTCGTCAAATGTGGCATTGCAGAAACGTTCCGGGCCTGTTGAAAGATTGTTCCAGCAACCGATAGAGCCTGAACCAAGATATACAGGAGATTGTCCGCTGATGATTGCTTCTTGGTCAAGTTCGCCGTTTATGTAATATTTGACTTCACATTCGGCAGTATCAACCGTGAAGGCGATGTGATACCATGTGCCTTCTTCAAAATCGGAATTTGTAACGTCTATATCAGGAGTCATATCTGAAAAACCAAAAGCGGAAAAACCATCATTTTTCATATGGCAGTGTAGGCAGCCGGGGTTTTCAGTCCAACCATCGCCAGAAAACATTGTATTAAGACTTTGTGAATAAATATCATTGAAATTTACCCAAAAAGCAAAAGTAAATTGTTCTGCTCCAGATTCTGAAAGGTTTTCCCAGTGCATATATCCAGTTTCACCATCAAGCACAGCTCCTTTGCCCATTTTTCCCTCACCGGCAGAAACTCCTCCGTCAGGTGCTGTTAAATCATGACCGTTGCCGGAACTGTCTGCAAGCAGATTTGCTTCATCGTTGAAGCTGTAATATGCGAGAAGTCCGTCAACTGCAAACACAGAAGATGCAAGAAAAATACAGAGTACGAAAACGGTAAAAATCTTTGCTAAGCACTTCATAATTTTAAACTCCTTTTCAAAATAAAAATATTTTATGAATTATATTGTAACATTACGTGTATTATTTTAAATTATTTTTTGTACAATGTCAATTCAAAAATAACTTTATGTCTTAAAATGATAATTTTATGTCCGAGTTTGAATATACAATAATATCAAAAATGCATTAATAATTCATGTATATTTTTGTATATATAATAAAAATATATTTCTAAATAAATTCAATATAGGACTAAATGATGTCCATTTATGACAATTATATGTCTATAAATGATATTGTATAACGTTTTATTTTGATATATAATTTGTTTAAAAATATACATTATAGAAAGGCAGGGTTTTATTTTATGAAGAATAAACAGATTTTAACAGCTATTGCATTTTCATTGTTATTGTCTTGTTATTCATGTTCGGAGTCCAGTGACACGGCGGAAACAACTCAAACCGAAACTCAAATTCAGTCTCAGTCGTTTCAAAATGCAGAAAGTACGTCTGAAAATATTTTTGATACACTTCCTGAAAGAGACTTTGGAGGTGAAACCTTTACTTTCTATATTCCGCCTAATCCCGACAGCCCGGTTGACAAGGGAACTTTTGCGGAGGAACTTAACGGTGAAGCATTTAATGACGCAGTGTACCAAAGGAATATGTCCGTTGAGGACAAATATAATGTAAAAATTGATTTTGTTTTCGGAGCTTCATGGAGTAGCACGTACGATGATTTAAAGCCGTCTGTTCTTGCGGGAGATGTTCCATGTGATGTATATTTTACCCATGTTCAGGCAGGCACTGCAAATATGGTATCAGAGGGGCTTTTGCGTGAATGGACCGATGTGCCGCATATTAATTTTGAAAAACCATGGTGGAATCATCAAATTATAAAAAATCTGAATATAGCAAACAGAACATTTTATGCCGCAAGCTCGCTGTCAATTCAGGAACCGCTTGTACTTTTGTTCAATAAAACAATGATTGAAAGCTATGGACTTGAAAATCCATATGAACTTGTCAGACAGGGCAAATGGACTATTGATAAACTAAGTGAAATGGCTGAAGCGGTTTCAATGGATTTGAACGGCGATGGTAAATTTGATAAAGAAGACCAGTACGGACTCGAATATGGAACAGTATGGCAGGTTCCGTCGCTTATGTACGCCTGCGGTGAAACTACAATCGTCATTGATGAAAACGGTTATCCCAACCTAAATATTGATTCTGAAAAGATGTACAATATTTATGATAAAATATCTAAACTTCTATATGACGGAAACAAGACATACTGTTATTCAGGAACAGTTGAGGAAACCGCAAATATTCCGCATATAGGAATAGATTCTGGTCGTGTGCTTTTCTGTCAATGGAATTTATTTAGTTGTGAAAAGCTTCGTGAAGCTGAAGTTGATTATGGAATAATTCCTTTGCCGAAATATGATGAAGCTCAGGAAAATTATGTATCAAATTCATGGACGGGTATGTACGGAATTCCGGTTACAGCCTCAGAAGAAGAGCTTGACAGAATCGGAATTATGATGGAATCGATGTCTGCACTTGGATATACCGATGTCGTACCGGTATACTATGACAATGTTTTGAAAAATAAGACTTCACGTGATGTTGACTCATGCGAAATGCTTGACATCATTTTGGCTGGACTTACATATGATGTAGGGCTTAATTTCCAAATCGGAACAAGTGCTGGTACTTTTATGTCCAGTTGTATAGTAAATAAACAAGATTACGCAAGCAGTGTTGCTAAAAATACTAAGAGCATGACAAAAATGTATGATAAATTTTATAACACTGTCCTTGAATTGGACAGTGCAAATTAAAGGGGAATAAAAAAATGACAAAAAGAGATTATGTAATTGCGGCAATTAATCATAAAAATTCAGATAAAGTTCCGTTCTCAATAAACCTTACCGGAGAGGCAATGAACCTATATGGTGAAAAACTGCTTGAGGATTTTCATAATCCGGAAGTTGCGGACGATTTAAAAGAGGGCAAAATTTCACGTGACGAGGCGATTTATCTTTCTATTGGAAATTATATGAGCCATGTAGGTACTCCGTGGTGGGGCTGGGATTACAATAATATGCCGGCATCATACCGTGACCCTTATGATGTGCCGGAAGAAATGCCTCCGATAACAAAATCGGATAATTATGCGGAATGTGAAGCAAAAGCTAAATATATTTCGGAAAAATACGGTACATATATTTCATGTTTGATTTACGGAAGCCATTGGGAAAAGGCTTATTTTACCCGCGGAATCGAAGCTTTTCTTGCGGATATTGGAGGAGAGCCTGAATTTGCTCAAAGACTGCTTGATTTTATTATTGAAACAAATATGTCGATGCTCCCAAAAACCGCTGAATGCCCATATTATGATGGAATCTTGCTTGGAAGTGACTGGGGCACACAAAATGACCTTATTATGTCGCCTAAGGCTTGGCGTGAAATGATTAAAAAAGGTGAAAAGGTACAGTATGATGTAATCAAAAAGGGTGGAAAGCATGTATTTATTCACTCATGCGGTAATATAATCAAGGTGCTTGATGATTTAGTTGAGCTTGGCGTTGATGTAATAAATCCCGTTCAGCCGGAATGTATGGATTTGACATTTTTAAAGCAGACTTACGGAAAATACTTTACATTCTGGGGCGGAATAAGCACTCAAAAAACTCTGCCTTACGGTACGCCTGAAGAAGTTCGCCGTGAAACTGAAAGTATTATTAAGCTTATGAGCGAAAACGGTGGATATATTACTTGCTCATCTCAGGAAATACAGACTGATGTTCCATATGAAAATTTGAAGGCACTTATCGAAACCGCGAGATATTTCGGATAAATTATTTAAGCAAAAATCAAAAATAACGCCGGTTATAAAAACTGACGTTATTTTTATTATATAAATTTTATGAAATTATTCGACCGTAACAGATTTTGCAAGATTGCGTGGTTTATCGATATCGCAGGCTCTTTCAAGGGCGGTGTAATATGCGAGAAGCTGAAGTATTGTTACTGTCGGAAGAAAAGCCAAGTCTTCGGATACCGCAGGCAATTTTATAACAATGTCAATATCATCAAAATTGAATTTTTCATTACAGATTAAAATAGTAAGCGCACCTCTGGATTTTGTCTCACGAAGATTGCTTATTGTTTTAGAAATAAGATACTCCGAGGTTGCGATTGCGATTACGGGAACATTATTTTCAATTAGCGATATAGTTCCATGCTTAAGTTCTCCGGCTGGGTATGCTTCACTGTGTATATATGAAATTTCCTTTAATTTGAGTGAGCCCTCTTCGGAGAGATAGTAATCCGCACCTCTGCCTATAAAGAAAATATCATCACTTTTTGAAATGCGTTTGGCTGTTTCGTGAATGATTTCAGATTTGTTTATAATTGATTTTATTATTTCTGGAATATCAGAAACAAGTTCAGATACAATTTTTCTCGCGAACCGAATATCAATAGTATTTCTTAAAATTCCCATTTGAATAGCAATAAGGCACAGCAGGGAAGTTTGAACGGAATATGCTTTTGTGCTTGCGACTGCGATTTCCGGACCTGCCCATGTATATAAAACGGAATCGGCTTCACGAGCGATGCTTGAGCCTATCACATTTACAACCGCAACCGTATAAGCTTTAAGTGATTTTGCAAGCCGCAGCGCTGCGAGCGAGTCTGCTGTTTCACCTGATTGGGAGATAATAATCGCCGTATCATTTTTAGATAAAATAGGATTGTTGTATCTGAATTCTGACGCAATTTCTACATTTACCGGAATCTTTGCATATTTTTCAATTAACATACGTCCGATAAGACCTGCGTGCATGGCAGTTCCGCAGGCAATTATATGAATTCGTTCGGAATTAATAATTCTGTCAAAATCAATGGAATCACATGAAAAATCCGGCAATTCCTCTTTTATTCTCGGGTGAAGAGTGTTAATTATCGACTGAGGCTCCTCATTTATCTCCTTTAGCATAAAATGTTCGTATCCTTCACGCTGAGCCTGTTCAAAATTCCATGAAGCAGTTAAAACTGGTTTTTTAATTATATTTGCGCTGAAGTCCACAACTTCAATTTTATCGGATTTTATACAACCTATTTCACCGTGTTCAAGTGCGATATAATTTTTTGTTTTTTTTTTTTTTGCAGTTATGTCAGATGCCGCAAAATTTTCCCCTGCCCCAACACCTAAAATCAATGGAGAATCGTGTCTGAGGGCGTATATAGTGTCTGGAATGTCCGAAAATAAAATCGCGAAGGCATAACTTCCTTCAAGCATAGCAGAAGTTCCGGCGATAGCCTTTATTGGGTACTTTAAAATTTTATAATTATAGTCAAGAAGAAGCGCGGCGGCTTCAGTATCGGTTTCAGATAAGAAATCATATCCGTGAGATTTTAAAAATGATTTTATTTTTGCGTAATTTTCAATGATACCGTTATGTACAAGAGAAACGGTACTGCTTGAGTGAGGATGTGCATTGATATCGCTTGGTTTTCCGTGAGTGGCCCAGCGAGTGTGACCAATTCCGCATAATGAACTGATTTGACGGTCAGATATTTTTTCGGAAAGTGAACTAAGTCTGCCTGATGATTTTATAGTTTGTATGGAATTGTTTTCATCAAAGTATGCTATGCCTGCTGAGTCATATCCGCGGTATTCGAGGGCGGAAAGCCCTGACATAAGTATATTAATAGAATTGTTTGAGCCTGTATAACCGATGATTCCGCACATAAAATTAATCTCCGTTACGGGAGTATGCCCGTTTTGGATATAATTAATTACAGAAATTCGGATATAAAAACGGGAACTCCCGCTTTCTTTAATAATAAAATATAGTATGTTTGCAGATTTTTGTTTTTCGGTTACCCGAATATTTGTACCTGCAATTACGACACGGAGAACCGCACCGGAGGAATATCCGCCGAATATTTCGATAATTCCTCTCCTCGTTAACTGTATTTTAAGGTACAGTCTGGCGCTTTTTTTGTTTAATATTTTTACTGCTATTTGAAGTTTGAAGATTTAAAACTCATATATAATATCCTCCATGAATTTATTTACGTCCGTTCAGACGTATAACAATATTATATGCAAAAACTGATAAAATTTATACATTATATATGTTAATAATGATAATTGCAAAAGAGTTAAAAAATATAATTATATATTCAAGTGAACAGTAATTTTAAAATATAGTATATATTGAAAATATTAGATATAAAGCAAATCAAAAAATAACGCCAACAATGAAAAATTGACGTTATTTTTAATAATATTGGCTATAAGATTTATATTTGTTAGCTGTTCAGTATTTTCATAAATTCTTCGCCTGTAATAGTTTCCTTTTCCAAAAGATATGCCGCAAGTTTGTGCAACTGATTTTCGTTTTCTTTTAAAATTTCAATTGCTTTTTTGTGTGCTGATTTTATTATTTCGATTGTTCTTGAGTCTATTCTTGAGGCGGTATCGTCAGCACAATTTGAAACGGGTTCATCAGACAGATATTGATTTTGTACTTTTTCAAAGGCGGTCATGTCGAATTCGTCAGTCATTCCGAACCGTGTAACCATTGAACGGGCCAGACGAGTTGCTTGTTCAATATCATTTGAAGCGCCGGTTGTAATATTATCATCACCGAAAATTAACTCCTCTGCACTGCGTCCGCCTGTAAGCGTAGTAATTTTATTTAAAATTTCGATTTTGCTCATTAGCAGCTGTTCACCTTCATCAACCTGCATAGTATATCCCAACGCACCTGATGTTCTAGGTATAATAGTGATTTTGGTAACAGGTGCGGAATTGCTTTGCATAGCGGCTACAAGTGCATGACCGATTTCGTGATATGCTACGATTTTCTTGTCTTTATCCGATACAACCGCATTCTTTCTTTGAGCACCGGCGATTACGGTTTCAACGCTCTCTTCTATATCTTCCTGAGATACACTTTTTTTATTTTCCTTTACTGCGCGTAAAGCCGCTTCATTTATGATATTTGCGAGTTCCGCACCGGAAGCCCCTGCGGTTGCGCGTGCGATAATATCCCAGTTTATTGAATCATCGACCTTGATTTTTTTAGCGTGAACCTGTAAAATTGCTTTTCGTCCCTGTAAATCCGGCAGTTCAACGGGTACTCTGCGGTCAAAGCGTCCCGGACGCAAAAGTGCGGGGTCAAGAATTTCCGGTCTGTTAGTTGCGGCAAGCAAAATTACACCTTTTCGACCGTCAAATCCGTCCATCTCTGTCAGAAGCTGATTTAAAGTCTGTTCTCGTTCATCATTTCCGCCAATTCTACCGCCGGAATTACGTTTCTGACCGATAGCATCAATTTCATCAATAAAAACAATACAAGGTGCTTTTTCATTTGCCTGTTTAAAGAGGTCACGTACTTTAGCGGCTCCCATACCGACAAACATTTCTACAAATTCACTTCCTGAAATAGAGAAGAACGGAACACCTGCTTCACCGGCAACGGCTTTTGCCAAAAGGGTTTTTCCTGTTCCGGGAGAGCCTACAAGCAGTACACCTTTAGGAAGTTTCGCGCCTAATTCAGAATATTTTTCCGGTTCATGCAGAAAATCAACGATTTCCATGAGGGATTCTTTTGCCTCATCTTGACCTGCCACATCTTTAAATTTTACTTCGGTTTTTTCATCAGCGACATATATTTTCGCACCGGATTGTCCAAATGACATCGCGTTTATGCCACCGGGAAACTGACCGCCCATCTTTTTTCTCATCTGTCGATAAAAAATTTCACCGACAATGTAGAAGAAAGCCATTGGCAGAATCCATGTTAAAATAAAGCTGAGCAACGGGTTTGTTTGTGTGGGAATTTCAGACTTAAATGCAATTTCGGGGTGTTCTCTTAACTGCTGTAAAAGACGCTGTCCGTCATCGGGCCAAATACCGGTCTGATAAATCATTTTTCGCCCGTCAGTTTCGCCTATAAAAACAAACTGACCGTTGTATTCATCATACGATACTTCGATTACTTCTCCATTGTCAATCATATCAAGAAACTGGTCATATCCGACCTCAACAATTGAATGCTTGAGCATAGAAGGAAATACGAAAATATTCAGAAGCATGATAATGAGTACGGCGAAAAATGCGTAAAATATAAATGGCTTTTTAGGGGGATTATTTTTATTGTCAACTACTTCATGCATAATAATTTCTCCTTCTGTCATTTTTTATATGAGCTTTTTATAGCTCTTATTTAAATGTTACTATACTAAGTTTAACTGTAAATAAATTATTTTGAAATTCATAATCTATTTACAATCATTGTTTTTGTATAAATATTTCTAAAAAATAAAATTATAGGTAAATTAATTTACATTAGATTTATAGAATCTTTTAACTATAAAATATAATTTTTGAAAAAAATAAATATTAACAAAAAATATATTGTAATTGTGCTGATAATATATTAACATAATAATGTATGCTTATTTTTAACTCGGCTTTATTTTGGAGGATAATATGTTCGGATATATAAAACCTCATGTACCACAGTTAAAGGTTTGCGAGTACGAATTTTACCGCTCTGTATACTGCGGCTTGTGTAGAACTATGGGAAAATGTACCGGCTGTATATCTCGTCTGACGCTGAGTTATGATTTTGTTTTTCTCGCAATCATCAGAATGGCGCTTGAAAAAACACCGATTTCCATATCTCAACGACGTTGTATTGCTCACCCTGCTAAAAAACGTTCGGTTACTGAAATAAATCCTGCGCTTGAATTCTGTGCTAAAGCGTGCGCAGCGCTGACTTACGGAAAAGTACGAGATGATATTCGAGATAGTCGAGGCATTAAAAAATTAGGAGCTGTATCGCTGCTTCCGGCAGCCGCTTCCATGAAACGCCGCGCGGATTGTGAAGAACTTAATGTCTCCATTATCGAACATCTGAACCAATTATGTAAAATTGAAGACTTAAATACAGAGTCAATAGATGAGGGAGCTAATATTTTCGGCGCGCTGCTTTCCGACGTTGCCTGTTTTGGGATAGAGGACAATATTTCACGGAGAATAGCCGCTGAAAT
>CALWTV010000018.1 GCA_944384555.1 uncultured Clostridia bacterium
AGTTACTTTTTCATTGTTGATATCCCATTCTTTAGAAAGCTCGCCGCCTTCATTATTCTCGATTGAATCTGTGAGGGTATCGTGTGAAATTTCATCAAAGTTGCGAGCCATTAACTGAGCAATATTGTCATTGCCGGAAACGTATACGGTGATGTGGTCAACTACATTGAAATTAGCTTCTTTGCGCATTGTCTGAATTTTTGAAATAATTTCGCGGACGTATCCTTCCTCGATTAATTCAGGGGTAAGGTTTGTGTCAAGCGCAACAGTGGTTCCGTTATCGGCAACACTGTAATATCCAGCTTTCTGCTGAACGTCTATCAGTAAATCATCGCGTGTAAGCTCAACTTTATCTCCATCAAAGTCAAAATGGAGCGCACCGGTTGATTCAAGCTCGTTCATTGCCTTGTTGCCGTCAATTTCAGAAAGTGCCGCTTTGATTTTGCCGAGGAGTTTTCCGTATTTCGGACCTACGGTTTTAAGCTGAGGCTTGAAGCTGTATGATGAAAATTCAGATACATCGGGAACAAATTCAACTTTTTCGACATTGAGCTCATCTTCGATAATTTCACGGTAAAACTCGCTCATTGTGCGTTCTTATTTAACATACATGTATGAGAGAGGCTGACGGTTCTTGATAGCTGCGCCGTTTCTCGCACTTCTTCCGAGCACAACTACTTCGAGCAAGAAGCTCATATCATTTTCAAGTTCTTTATCGATAAATTCAGTATTAACCTTCGGATAATCGCATAGATGAACTGATTCCGGCGCGGTTTTATCTATTTCACATACAAGGTTGCGGTATATATCCTCAGCCATAAACGGAATCATTGGAGCTGCCGCTTTTACAATTGTTACAAGTGAGGTATAAAGCGTCATATATGCGTTGATTTTATCCTGTGTCATTTCCTGTGACCAGTAACGTTCACGGCTTCTTCTTACATACCAGTTTGACAAATCATCAACAAATTCATCAAGCGCACGTGCCGCTTCGGGAATGCGGTAATTTGCGAGATTGTCGTCTGTTGCCGCTACCGCCGAATTGAGTCTTGACAAAATCCACTTATCCATAACTGAAAGCTTATCGTATTCAAGCTTGTATTTTGTTGCATCAAAGTTATCGATATTAGCATAAAGTACATAGAAAGCGTATGTGTTCCATAATGTACCCATAAATTTACGCTGACCTTCGATAACGGCTTTTCCATGGAAACGGTTGGGAAGCCACGGAGCTGAATTTGTATAAAAATACCATCTTATAGCGTCAGCGCCGTAAGTTGAAAGTGCGTCAAACGGGTCAACTGCATTTCCTTTGGATTTTGACATTTTCTGACCATTTTCGTCCTGTACGTGACCGAGTACTATTACGTTTTTATAAGGTGCTTTATTGAAAATCAAGGTTGAGATTGCAAGCAGTGAATAGAACCAGCCTCTTGTTTGGTCAACTGCTTCAGAGATGAAGTCAGCAGGGAACTGAGCTTCAAATTTTTCCTTGTTTTCAAAAGGATAGTGGTGCTGAGCAAATGGCATTGCGCCGCTGTCATACCAGCAGTCGATAACTTCGGGAGTACGCTTCATTTCGCCGCCGCACTTCGGGCATTTTATTGTAACTTCATCAATATAGGGGCGGTGAAGTTCGATATTGTCAGGGCAATTATCGGACATCGATTTGAGTTCTTCAATGCTTCCGATACTGTGAATATGACCGCAGGGACAAATCCAGATATTGAGAGGAGTACCCCAATAACGGTTTCTCGAAATACCCCAGTCCTGAATATTTTCGAGCCAGTCCCCGAAACGACCTTTTCCTATGCTCTCAGGAATCCAGTTTATTGTGTTATTATTGCGGATAAGGTCTTCTTTTACCGCAGTCATTTTGATGAACCAAGAGTCGCGCGCATAGTAAATCAAGGGAGTATCACATCTCCAGCAGTGCGGATAGCTGTGGGTAAATTCAGGCGCGCTAAAAAGTCTGCCGCGTGTTTTAAGGTCACGGAGTACTTCTTTATCAGCGTCTTTGCAGAATATTCCGTTCCACGGTGTAGGAGCAGTGAGTTTTCCCTGTGAGTCAACGTACTGAACAAAGGGAAGATTGTATCTTCTTCCGATTTGGGCGTCCTGTTCACCGAAAGCGGGCGCAATATGAACGATACCAGTACCGTCTGTCATTGTAACGTAGTCATCGCAGGTGATGTAAAATCCGTCTTCACGTTCAGGACAGAAATCAAACAGCGGCAAATAGCGGCGTTTTTCAAGGTCTGAACCAATAAATTCTTCAATTACTGTGTATTCGGTATCTCCCATTACCTCGGAAAGACGAGCCTTTGCGAGATAATAAATTTCATCACCGGATTTTATTTTTACGTAAGTTTCATTGGGGTTTACACAGAGTGCGACGTTTGAGGGAAGAGTCCAAGGTGTAGTAGTCCAAGCTAAATAGAATGCGTTGTTCTCGCCGGCAACAGGGAATTTTGCGATAGCGGAACGTTCTTTTACGTCCTTATATCCCTGCGCAACTTCATGAGATGAAAGCGGAGTTCCGCATCTAGGGCAGTAGGGCACAATTTTGAAGCCCTTGTAAAGCAGTCCTTTTTCAAATACCTGTTTAAGCGACCACCAAACTGATTCAATATAGCTGTTGTTGTAGGTAACATAGGGGTCATTCATATCAGCCCAGAAGCCAACTGTTCCTGAAAAGTCCTCCCACATTCCTTTGTACTTCCAAACACTTTCCTTACACTTTTCGATAAAGGGAGCGATACCATAGCTTTCGATTTGTTCTTTGCCGTCAAGACCGAGGAGCTTTTCAACTTCAAGCTCAACGGGAAGACCGTGAGTATCCCAGCCGGCTTTTCTCGGAACCATTGAGCCTTTCATCGTGCGGTAACGCGGAATCATATCTTTTATTACACGTGTAAGCACGTGACCGATATGGGGTTTTCCGTTAGCGGTAGGGGGACCGTCATAGAAAGTATAATTTTCAGCGTCTTTGTTTTTTTCAAGTGATTTTTCAAAAATATGATTTTGACGCCAGAAGTCGAGAACGGCTTTTTCTCTGTTGACGAAATCAAGATTTGTTGAAACCTTATTATGCATTTTATATAAAACCTCCTGATATATTTTACAAATAAAAAAGTCCTGACAAGAATCAGGACGAAATATTGTTCGTTTATAAACCACCAATTCACAACATACAAAGAATATGCGCTTCATATAACGGCGAAGCTCCGGCACAAGCTAAATCATGCATAATGGCATAAATTTTCACCGTGCGGCTCGGGAGTGATGTTCGCATGAAAACCTAATTGTACCGGGTTCACACTGTCTCCGGCTCACTGTGACGTTCCTTTTTCGGCTACTGTCTCCGTCTTTGCCTTTTAACTTTATAAATTTAAATATTATTATAAACATGATATCACAAAAACAAACATGTGTCAATGGAAATAATATTAATTTTTCTGAAAAAAAGTATATAAATCCAGCATAAATAAACAATAATGCAGATTCAAGCGGATTATTTGTGTAACATTGACATATGACGGCTGAAATGATATAATATCGTATCAATAATAAAAATAATTATATTTTAAGGATACAATATGAATTTATGCAGTTTAGGCACAATACGTGACCTTATGGAGAGATTTGAGTTTGCACCGAAA
>CALWTV010000019.1 GCA_944384555.1 uncultured Clostridia bacterium
GTATCCGATAAATTTAATAAAGATAACGGAAAGAAATACGGCACTCCCAGACTTGGATACTTTAAAGAAGCATGGCGCTATCTTATAATGAATCATCCACACGACTCAATCTGCGGCTGTTCATTCTCGGAAGTACATAAAGACAACGAATACCGTTTCAGACAGGTTGAACAGATTACCTCGCGCATGATTGAAGATGCGGCTGAACAGCTTGGAGATAATATCGACACAAGCGGAGTTGCGGCTGACTATGCGTTTGTACTCTATAATATGTCACAGGATAACGTTGACGGCATTGTGACATTTGACCTTGACCTCCCGGCAAACAATTTCCGTAATTTCAAATTGATGGACGCTTCCGGAAATGAAATCCCATATCAGATACTCAAAGTCGGAAAGACTGACTTTAAGCCTGTTGCACCTATCCGCCATTTAATTGCATTTGACAGCCGTCAAAATGTAACTATTGCTTGCAATCTGAATGTTCCTGTATACGGATATACTACCGTTTACGTAAAATATTATTACGATTCCGGTCTTGAAAATCATGCGTACAGCAAAGCGGTTGAGTATGACAAAATCCGTTATCTCGGTTCAATGAGAATTGCAAGAAATAAATGGGATACCGGTAAAATCATCGTAGAAGTTGCTGATAACGGAACCCTTACAGTTACAAACAAGGAAACCGGAAAGGTATATAATAATGTGCTTGCGTTTGAAGACTGTGCCGATGTTGGCGACGGTTGGAACTATTACAAACCCGCATTCGATTCCGAATACATAAGCACTTGCGGAGATTCTGATTTCTCAGTTGAGTCCGATGGATTAAACGCAGCTGTGTTAAAGATAACAAAACGCATGAAGCTGCCGAAGGCTATCGCCGGAAATGTAAGAAGCGACGAAAGAGATACGCTTGAAATAACATCAAAAGTTACACTGCTTAAAAACAGCGAAAAAATTGATGTTATAACTGAACTCGAAAATAATGTAGTAAATCACAGACTGCGTGTGCTTGTTCCCACCGATATCAAAGCTGATGAATTCTATACCGCTACACCGTACGATATGCAGCCGTGGAATGTCAAGAAAATCGACTGGAGCAAATACAACGAAGTTGAAACAAATGTTAATCCCACTCAGGGCTGTACATTTATAACAGACGGAAAAGACAGCGCAGAAGTTTACGCAAAGGGACTTTACGAAGTTGAAGTTACCGAGGAAGACCGCACAATCGCGCTTACTTTATTCCGCTCATTTACAACTGAAGTTGCTCAGGCATATTCCGAAATGGGAACAATGAAACGCGCACTCAAATTTGAATACGCAGTTTCATTTGGAGGAGCGAGAAAGCCGTATCAGGCTCTCAGAAGTGCAAACGCTTGGAAAAAACCGTTTGCAGTATACCGTACTGGATGCAGTAAAGGCACTCTTCCAGCTGAGATGTCATTTATTAACACTTATTTTGAAAAATCAATTGTATCCGCACTTTACCGCGATAACAGCGGAAACACTATCGTTCGCATATACAATCCCTCAGATGAAAATGACAGCGGATTTATTTCACTCTCACGTGATATAAAAAATGCTTATATTGTAGATT
This sequence comes from uncultured Clostridia bacterium, assembly GCA_944384555.1. Classification (GTDB taxonomy): domain Bacteria; phylum Bacillota; class Clostridia; order Oscillospirales; family CAG-272; genus CALWTV01. The sequence continues at coordinate 1,601 of CALWTV010000019.1, forward strand.
TTGAAGACAATATTATTGAAAATCTTACAGCAGAAAATGGCAAAATTCTATTAAATCCCACCCCACACAAGATTTTAACTGTTAAAATAGTATTATAATATTTTTTGACAAGAACATATCTTCTCGTTATGATACAATGAATTATGTATAAATTATATGTAACTTAATTATTACTAAAGAGGAGATCTTAACCAATGAAGAAAAAAATTCTTTTAACAGCACTTACAGTTGCACTTTTATGCGGCAATTCAGTTTTCGCTGCTGAAAATCTTGCCCCAACAGCAGTTGAAATTACAGCTTCTTCCGAATATAATGCAGATTATTCCGGTGCAGCTTCCGTTGACGGTGTTGTTCGTACAAAGGACTACATGATTCCCGAATGGTTCACTGACTACGAAAGCGAAGCTGACCTCACTCTTACATGGTCAAGCCCCGTTACAGTTACAAAAGCAACAGCTTATGATATATCAAGAGAAGACAGCAACGTAAAGGAAATCACTCTCACTTTCTCTGACGGCACTGTTATAAACGGAGGCGCACTCAATACTGACGGTACACCCGTTGAAATAGACTTCGGAAAAGCTATTACAGCTGACAGTGTTGTTATTCATGTTGTAGCTGACGATGACACTATTGCAGTAGGTCTTGATGAAATCGAAATTTTTGATGAAGCCGGAAACAATGTGGCTTTAAACGCTACCGCTACCGCTTCTTCAGTAGCTGACGATGAACAGGAATTTACTCAGCACGGTGTAGCTTGGTATCCGGAAACATATGAAAATCTCTATGAAGCAGAAAATGCAATAAACGGAGAAGCTGTTGCTAAACGTCCCGGAGATGGAGAATACGAATGGGCATCTCTCGGTGAAATGACTCCTAGTATTACATATGGTTTCACCGCACCTATTAAAGTAGGTACAATTGTACTCTATGACCGTTTAAATATGAATGACCATGTTATGAGTGGAACAATTGAATTCAGCGATGGTACAAAAGTTGACTTTTCCAGTCTTGCAAATGTCGGTAGCCCTCTCTATTTAGATATCGCTGATATTGAAACAGATACAATAACAATAACAGTAACAGAGTATGGAGAAAATAGTGCTAACAACGGTTTTGCGGAAGTTGAAATTTACACAGAACATTTTGAAAACGGCAAACCGATAGGTGAAGTTGAAGAAACAGCGGCTCCCGAAACAGAAGCAACTGTTGAATCTGAGGCTGCAGCAGCTGAAACAGTAGCAGAAGAATCCGCAGCAGCTGAAGAAACAGCGGCTGAAGAAGAAATCGCTCCGCAGACATCAGATGCTATCGCAGTATCAGCAGGTATAGCAGCAGTTGCAGGCGCAGCAGCTATAATTCTCGGCAGAAAAAAACGTTCATAATTCAGTAGAATAATTTGTAATAGTCATAATAATTTAAATAGGGGGTTCTTGGGTTTACGCAAAAATTCAAGAATCCCCTATATTTAGGTAAATTTTTTGAATTGAAAATAAAATCGGAGAAATTTTTATGAGATCATCTTTAAAAAAAATAATTTGCGGAATAATTGCTTTTCTTATGACAGCGAATGTTATGCTTGTTTCGTCATGCTCAGACACAGCTAAAAACAGCAGTTCATCATCTGACAAAACAACATCTTCCTCTCAAAGCAGTGCTCAAACTACTGAAGCTGAAACCGAAGCTAATGCTGTAAGCACATTGAATTCATTTGAAAAAGTTGATTACAACGGCAAGGAATTTAATATATGGGCGTCAAATATAATTACAAATGAAATTACAATACAGCAAATCGGCGGCGATGAAATAAACGGCGACCGTATAAATGATTCACTGATTCTTAGAGACCAGATGATAGAAGATTATTTTAATGTGGATTTAGTTTATACAAACATAGAGCCGGATAACAATAACGAGCAGTACAGACGCGCGTCAAAAGCGATTTTAGCCGGAGATACCGGAATAGATTTAATGCTTGGAAATATGTGCGCTAACGCTACCGCATTTATAAGCCACAATCTTATACACGATATGAAAACTATTTCCACAATCGATTTGTCCAACGACTGGTGGCATCAAACCGCTATAAAGGACCTCGCAATTGAAGGAAAAGTTTATTTTGCGACAGGCGATATTACACCGAGATATGTATTTGCGCCTTATCTTATCCTGTTTAACAAAAAATTATTCAACGACTATGGAATAGAATATCCATATCAGGCAGTAAAAGACGGTAAATGGACTATTGATATGCTTACCGAAATCGTAAAAGATACATACGTTGATTTAAACGGTAACTCAGAATATGATAATCAGGACTTTTACGGCTATGCGTCCGATGGAGAAACTTATCAGTATTTTAACGGTTTCGGAGAAATGGCTATGTCAATAAATGAAGGCGAGCCTGTGATAACCTGCGATACTGAAATCGCATACGACAAAATGAACAGAATAGGCGAATTCTTTGCATTGAAAGACGTATTCAGAATAAAACAGGATTTATATGAGCATGTAGGAATATTCACCGAGGACAGAGCATTAATTTCACCTCAGACCGCAGGAAATCTCAGATTATTTATGGAAATGGAAAGTGACTTTGGAGTTCTTCCGCCGCCTAAGTATAATGAGGAACAAAAAGAATATCACTCATGGGTTAATCCATGGGCGGCAACCGCGGCTATGATTCCGATTTCAGTCAGCGACCCTGAAGCTAATGGAATTATAAGTGAAGCTCTTGCGGCAGTAGGAAAGTATACAACCACTCCGGCATCATATGAAAAATCACTTCTTTCAAGAC
>CALWTV010000020.1 GCA_944384555.1 uncultured Clostridia bacterium
GATACAAGCGAAGTAGAGGTCGGACAAGTTATCACATTTATGCTTGATGAAACTACTGTCGCAACTCACCGTGTAGTAGGAATAGTTCCCGACGAAGACGACCCCTCAGTAATCCGATTCCGCACCAAAGGTGACGCTAACGAGGCTGAGGACGGTGGACTTGTTCATTATAAAAATGTAATCGGTACACCAGTATTCACTATCCCTTATTTAGGATATTTAGCGGATTATATTCAACAGCCGCCCGGAATGTACGTTGCTATTTCAGCAGGAGCCATCTTGCTTATTTTAGTCTTTCTTCCGGATATATTTTCAGATGATAAATCCGACAAATCAGAAGGAAAATCTAAAAAAGATAAAAAGCTCAAAAATACAGCTTCTCAAAACAGAAACCATAATATCAAAATATCAAAGTCTGAAAATCAAATGCCTCAAGATAAGAAAATCACTCAGCTTTCAAGACCCACGCAGGTTATGCCTACCGCTCCCGTTAAAAAAAATACGCAAACTCAATCAGGAACGCAGTCCGGTAAAAATCAAAATAACTGAATGTTTATTTCAGTCGATATAAAAATTATTGATTTCCTCGGAATATGAATACAACCATGTGTCCGTTTTTCCGTTGAAATATATCCCTTTTGAATTAAAAATAATGCAGAAAGGAGGAGAGAGCATGAACAACAGAAGAAATTTTAATTATATGCCTGACAACAGGCGTAGGAAAAATCAAATAAGCACAAAGGCAGTCATTGCTTTGATGGCTGTGGTTATGCTTATCGGCTGCGCTATGGGAGGTACTGTGGCTTGGCTGTCTGACCAAACTGACCCTGTCGTAAACACATTCACTTACGGTGATATCAATATTACGCTGACTGAAACCACCGGAACATCGTATAAGATTATTCCCGGCGTTGATATTCCAAAAGATCCGAAAGTAACTGTAACCGCTGACAGTGAAGACTGCTGGCTATTTGTCAAGGTTGAAAAATCCGGAACATGGTCTAATGAAGTCACTTATAATATAGATACCGGCTGGACTGCTTTACCTGGACATACTAACGTATATTATCGAGAAGTTAAAAACGAAGATACAACTCGAGAGTTTTCTGTTCTGTTAGGCAATAAGGTTACGGTAAGCGACAGCTTAACAAAGGCAGAAATCGAAGAACTTAAAAATAGTCCTGCGCCTACCCTGACATTTACTGCGTATGCAGTACAAAAAGAAGGCATCGACAATGTTGCCGACGCTTGGGCAACAGCTAATTCAACCCCTACCCCGTAAATTTTACCCCTATTTATAATCGCTCCCCAATTTAATAATTAATAAAGAGCAAATCAAAATATTTTTAAGGAGAATTAATTGACATGAATATGAAAAAGAAAATCATAGCAATCAGCCTTTGCGCAGCTCTGGCAGCTACCGCAGTTATCGGCGGTACTCTCGCTTATTTCACCGACACAGCAACGGTTACAAACTCATTTACAGTGGGTAATGTTACTATTACATTAGATGAAGCTCCTGTAGATGCAAATGGTCAAGAGATTGCCGGCGAACGTGTTACCGGAAATACATACAAACTCATTCCCGGAAAGACTTACGATAAAGACCCGACTATCCACGTGCAAGCTAACAGCGAATCCTGCTACCTTTTTGTTGAAGTTAATAATACTCTTGCAGATTTGGAAGCTAACGCTGATAGTGATACTATCGCTGAACAAATGACGGACAACGGCTGGACTTTCCTTAAAGACAATATTTATTATTATAACAGCATTGTTAACTCTTCAGAAAATGCACAAAATTTTGTAGTATTTGAAAATTTCAAAATTGCCGGTGAAAAAACAGCAGAGGAACTGAAGGATATAAACCCTGTCACCATTAACGCATATGCTGTTCAGTCTGAAGGCTTTGATACTGCTTCTGACGCTTGGGAGGCTACATTTGGTAAATAATTTTTAATCTCAATATTAATCACAAAATTTAATTTTATCTATAATCAAATATAATAAAGACTTTCAGGAGAATTAAATCATCATGAATATGAAAAAGAAAATTATCGCAATCAGCCTTTGCGCAGCAATGGCAGCTACCGCAGCTATCGGCGGTACTCTCGCTTATTTCACTGACTCAGCGGAAAAAACTAATACATTCACAGTTGGTAACGTTGATATTGACTTAACTGAACCTAACTGGATAGAAGCAGGCTCCGTAGACGCTGATACAGTTTACCCCGGAGAACCTCTTGCAAAAGACCCTACAATTGAAAATATAGGAGCTAATCCCTGCTTTGTACGTATTAAAGTTACTGGCTGGGACTGCCTTGGGGATGCCGGAAATATTACATACAGAACAGATTATGTAGATAGTAAACTTGGGGATAACTGGGTTCTTCACTCTGATGGATATTTTTACTATACCGAAGTGCTTGAAGTTGGAAGAACAACCGATGCTCTCTTTGACCAAATTGTAATTCCGTCAGGTTTGGAAAATGGTAACGCAACTACTGAATATGACCTTGTTGTTACTGCTGAAGCCGTTCAGGCTCAGGGCGCTAAAACAAGCTGGTCAGATGTTCAAAATATGACTGTTGAAGAAATTGCTGCTTGGTTCACAACCTGCATGCCCGTAAATCCGTAACCCTCCTTTAATAATAAATATAGTTTCTGATTCTGCCCCGTAAGGGGCAGGTCATATGAGAGTATCCGTTAATGTTATTGGTTCACGGTAACGGGTATTCTCATATGGCCTGAGTCAGACTTTTATCACGGGTCAGAAATATAAGGAATATTAAAATGTTGCCTGAAAGGAGCACAAAGCATGAAGCGAAAACTTTTTATCCTGGCGCTGGCGGCAATCTGCACGTCAATCATAGCGGCAGGAACACTCGCATATTACACCGCTGAAGACACTGCTAACAATGTGATCACAAGCGGCGGTATTGATATCGATGTGGTTGAGCAGATGCGGGACGGCGACGGCAATCTCGTTGATTTCCCCGACACCGGAATCACCGGAGTTATGCCCGACACCTCTGTATCTAAAATCGTGACGGTTAAAAATACCGGCACATCAGACGCATGGATTCGCATAAACGTTGAGATGTTAATCAAAGATGCAAACGGCGAATTAATGGCTGTTAAACTTCCAAGCGGTGAGCAAATCTTGATGATTAACTTTGACAATGAAAACTGGACAGACGGCAGGGACGGCTACTATTATTATAATTCCCCGCTTGCGTCGGGAGAGTCTACAACTCCACTGTTTGAAGAAGTAAAAATCAATCCTCTAACCGGAAATGATTATCAAAAATCAACTGCCAACATCAACATTTATGCACAGGCAGTTCAAACTGCAAATAATGGCATTCCCGCAGGTGGCAGCGTAACCGATATCAAAGGCTGGCCCGCCGCTGACGGAACTTTGGGGGGATAATTTATGAAAAGAAAGGCAATTTCGCTGATTCTCAGCCTTACTATGCTTCTTTCTATGTTTGTACCCGGTACAGTGGCAATAGAAAGTGACACAAGCGCAGGAAGCACCGATGTTTCTTTTGAATCAGTGAATACCCCGGAAACCACTCCGGAAACCACTGTTCCGGAAACTACCGCTCCGGAAACCACTGTTCCGGAAATTACCGCTCCGGAAATCACTGTTCCGGAAACTACTGCTCCGGAAATCACTGCTCCGGAAACTACTGCTCCGGAAACCACCGTTCCGGAAACCACCGTTCCGGAAACTACTGCTCCGGATACCACTTCTCCGGAAACTACTCCTCCGGAAACCACTTCTCCGGAGACTGAACCCGAACAGCCTGTTATAGACGGTAGTAATGTTTATTTTCAGTTTATGGCTTGCAAATCAATTGAAGAACTCATTAATTTGGAAAATTCACTCAGTGATGAAATGCTCAACGCATTGACACCCGAACAAAGAGCTTCAATTGAATCGTACAAGCATGAACTTATGGCATATGATAAGCTGTATAAAGATATTATGGCATGTACGTCAATTGAGCAGGTAAACGGTTTGTTTGCTGTATACGATGATGCTCAGCGTCAGCTTTTTGACAAATGGGCAGTTAACAATGGCAAATTTGAGTCATATAAATCACATATACAAGCATTGCAGGAACAGTCTAATGCTAATTCTGACTACTTAAATCTTTACAATGCTATTATGGCTTGCACTTCAATCGAACAGGTTGAAACATTGCTTGCTTCATATTCAGCCGAGCAGCTCCAAGCATTTGACGCATGGGCAGCTTCTAATGGTGTCCTTGAAACGTACAAAGCATACGTACAAAATTTACAGGAGCAAGCAAATTCTGATACTCTCTGTTTGAATCTTTACAATGATATTATGGCTTGTACTTCATTTGAACAGGTTGAGATTTTGTTATCAGGATATAGCGATGAACAGCTTCAATCATTTGAAAACTGGGCTGTAACCAACGGCAAATATCAGGAAATCGATACATATATTAATTTTCTGATTCCTCAGGAAACTCCAATTCCTCCTGTTATGCCCGAACTACCTTCAGAACTTCCGGTAGAAAGTGAAGTTGTTAAAATTGAGCCTCCGGCAGTTAATATGACTTATGTGGCTCCCTTTAAAAATCCTGTAACTGGTATTGCACCTGCTATTCCGATGATGTTCAAAGTTCCATCACTTACAACATTTAATGGAACAGAGCCCCCATCAGTTGAAGGAATTGAAACCTCAAAAACAGCCAAAGTCAATTCTGATGGAACTATTACAGTGAGTCTTGAAGCCTTTGCAACAGGTGAAAAGATAATTACTGAAATTGACAAAGATATTCCTACTGATATCGTGTTAGTTCTCGACCAGTCTGGCTCAATGAAAGAGGATTTTGATAACGTACAATATTCTTTTACCCAATACTATAATACTGATAACAACGAAAATTATAAAAACCGTTACAATGGCGGTAACAAAAATCTTTGGTATAAATTAAATGACGGTTCTTATGTAGCTGTTTCAGTGGAAAAAGAAACGTGGGAAGCCAAGTATGAAGATTGTTCAAACCGAACTAACGGGTATTATTATAATAACCGTAATAATCTTTACCTACTTACTCCTACCGGAGAGTATAAAAAAGTTACAGTAACTAGAGACGGGAATTGGTGGTCCACATACACTTTCACATATAAGTTAGAAGATGGCACACAAATAGCTTATAGTGAAAGAAATAATACCTACCCCGATTTTGGTAATTATGGTACACCAGTACGTATAACAGGCTATGATTATTCCTACACTTACAGCTATACAGTAGATGGACAAAAAAATGTAATTGAAACCAGTAATGGAGATAATACTGTTCCCAAGAATATATATTACAGACGAGAACAAAGTATATCGGGAACAACCTCCAGATTAAATGCTCTGAAAAATGCTCTGAACAGTTTTGTAACATCAGTTAATCAAAAAGCAGCCGGTACTGACGGTATCCTTGGAACGGAAGATGATGTAAACCACCGTATTGCTATGGTAGGGTTTGCTTATGGTTCAGAAGGTTATGATGATGATCCAGCGTATACTAATTCAGAAATTTTTATTGGAAGCACCCAGTATCGCTATAACAATAGATCTAACAGCGCACAGAGTGTATATGACAAGGCTTTACAGAGTATGAATACGCAATCTGGTAGAAATAATGTGTCCGCTTCTATAAATGCTCTTTCAGCTAATGGTGCAACTTATGTTGATGTAGGTATGGAAATGGCAAATGGAATTTTAAATGCAAATCCAGTTCCTGCCGGAGAAAAAAGAAACCGCGTTGTTATTGTATTTACTGACGGTGCCCCAGGTTGGTCAGGTGAATGGGATGGGGATGACACAGGAGTAGCCCATAATGCCATTAACAAAGCAAAAACTACAAAGAATACATATGGTGCAACTGTATATTCTGTTGGTATATTTGGTGGTGCTGATGCAACCAGTGCAGGAAATCAATACGGGAATAATACACAAAAATCTAACTGGTTCATGCAGAATTTATCCTCAAATAACGGAACAGTACAAACTCCGAGCTATTATCTCTCAGCTTCCGATGCCGGAGGACTTAATAATATCTTTGAGCAAATTTCAGATAATATCGAACAAGGCGGTTCTTCAAGTACATTGGACGAAAATGCTGTTATCACTGATATTATCTCTCCTCAGTTCAAGCTGCCTAAAGGTACTACCGCAGAAAATATACGTTTAGAAACATACAATTGTACAGATAAAAACGGCGATGAATACTCTTGGGCTCGCGCAAGCAACGGTAAAATGGGTGCAAGTGCAACCATAAGCGACAAAAAAATCAGTGTTACAGGATTTGATTTTTCCGAAAACTATGTAGGTGAAATTAAGGAAAATGGTACTGTCACAGGATATCGCGGCTGTAAACTCGTTATAAGCTTTGAAGTTGTTCCCGAAGACGGATTCCTCGGCGGCAATAACGTTTATACAAATACAGAAGCTAATATCTATGAAAACAGCAGTGCCGAAAATCCCCTGCTTACCTTTAACAAACCGCAGGTAAATGTTCCGATTAAAGATATAACCGTTACAGCAGAAAACAAAAACGTATATCTTATGGGTAGTCTTACAGGAGCGCAAATTAAAGAAGGCGCGACTGCAAATGCGGAAAATGTTGAACTTAAACTGAACGAACCTAATTACGGACTTCAGGAATGGCAGAATGAATATGTTGACATTACTGTTGAATATATTGATTCAAACGGTAATACTCTTGTCGATTTCAATGATTTGAAAGATGATACAATATATCAGATTAAAGTGACAATATCACCGATAGAAGATGGTACAGGCGCTGACGGAACTCCTGCAACCGCAAAAGAAGGTTCCGGCACTGGAAACATCAACGTATTCAAGCCGGAAATCACATGGAAAGACAGTCAGATTAATCACGGCGAAACTGCTAATTACGAAACCCAGAATTTTGTAAAAATCGAGTGGAAGCATGGTGATATTTTAGATACTGCTGTTACTATGATTGGTACAAAGCCAACACCTGTATATGAATATAGCCCTCCCGCAGGTGCATTTACAACAGATACTTCTGTAAATGTAACTGTAAAAATCAATGATACAGATGTAACAGAATTTGTAACATTCCTGCATGAGGTCTGTGATTTTGGCGGCTGTGGATGGAAAGCAGAGGAGTGCGAATTTATCGTTCACATCAAGAGCTTTGACCTTGTAATCAAAAAGACAGGCGCACAGCCTATTGATGAAAATCAGAGCTTTATATTCAATGTAACAGGCGATAATGGTTTCTCACTCGATGTTGTAATTCACGGCAATGGCTCAGTAACAATAAAATCACTTCCATCCGGCACATACACAGTAACTGAGGAAACAAGTTGGAGCTGGAGATATACGCCCGATAGTAAAAATCAAACAGTAAATTCTCAAAGTATAACTGGCGGACAAGCAACAGTTACATTTAACAACACTCGTGCAACTGAACAAAGTCATGAATCTAACCTCAATGGTTGGAAATGGCTGAACGGCTGTGCATGGTGCGACAACCGTTGGATTGACAAAAAGGCTCATCATGACAGCAACTGAGAAAGGAGGCCATAAAGATGTATCAGGAGAAAAATATGAAAAGCAAAAAGAAATTCCGTATTGATAAATCCTATATACTGCTGGTCTCCACAGTAGTATTGATAATCGGAATTGTAACAGGTACGTTTGCGTACCTCATAGACCACGCAGACGGTGTTACAAATGAATTCAAATACGCTAATGTAAGCTGCTCGGTAGATGAAACTTTCAACGGAACTACAAAAAGCGATGTTAAAATTACAAATACAGGTGACACGGAAGCATATATACGCGCCCGTATTATTGTAACTTGGAAAGACAGTGCAGGAAACGTTTACGGTAAAGCTCCGGTTGCCGGAACAGATTATACGATTGATTTCAACACATCCGCATGGACACATCATACAGACGGTTACTATTACTGCAATACAGCGGTTGCTCCAAATGGAGGAAGTACGCCTGTTTTGATAACATCATGTACACCGAACGGAGATAATGCGCCGGAAGGCTATGCCTTATCTGTTGAAATTATCGCGGACGCAATACAGAGCAATCCGTCAAACGCAATCACAGAAGCTTGGGGATATACTATCCCTAGCGGAACCTGAAATTAAGGAGGTGTTAATATGAAAACGAGAATGACAAGAACAATCCTTTCTATTATGCTTACCTTAATGATGATTATGAGCCTGGCGTCAACGGCTTTAGCCGGTACGTCAATCGAATTCAAGGGCTTTGACGAAAAATTCAATTTCGTTCCCGGCAGTGAGTATACGGAAACCGATTTGTTCGGCAATTTCAAAAATGTTATGCCCGGCGATACGGTAACCGAAGAAATCACATTCACAAATTCCGCCGCTGACTCCGATTTCATAAATCTTTATATGCGGGCAGTCCCTCACGATGATACTAATAACCCACTTAGCCCCGAAGTATCGGCATCAGGCGAAACTGTTGCGTCAATGACAGATTTTCTCGCACAGCTTTCAATGAAAGTCTGGAACGGCACACAGCTTATATATGAAGCTTCTCCGAATGAACTTGACGGACTTCAAAACAATGTATTGCTCGGTACTTTCCGTTCGGGCGATACAACAACTTTGAAAGTTGAACTTTCCGTTCCGATTGAACTCGGAAACGAGTACGCCAATCGTGTAGGTGAAGTTGACTGGGTATTCCATGTTGAAGCATATAACGAAAGTCAGCTTACTGTACGCAAAGTTTGGGCTGACGGAAACTACAACCATTCAAACGGAAGCGTAACAGTTAACCTGCTAAAAGACGGAAAATTTGAACGCAGTGTTGAGCTTAACGCTGAAAATCAGTGGACTTACACATTTGACAGACTGGTCGAAGGTCATGAATGGACAGTTGAAGAAGCTTCTGTGCCATATGGATACACTGTAAGCTATTCTACAATAGGAAACACAACTATAATCACAAATACACCTGTGTATATCCCGATTCCTCCAATAAACCCACCGATTGACCCAACTGAAGATATAACGGTAGTAAAAGAATGGGCGGGCAATGAGGGAAATTATCCCGAAAGCGTATCAGTTCAGCTTTACCGTAATGACGAACCTTACAGAAAAGTTACTCTGAGCGAGGAAAACGACTGGACTTACACATGGTACAGCATGAATCCAAAGTATTCATGGAGCGTCAATGAAGTAGATATTCCCAAAGATTATGACGCGTCATATTCAAGAATAGGCAATGTAACCCGTATCACAAATACATATAATCCGGAAGAAGAACCCGTATCAAACGATATATCATTGACAGTCGATAAAAACTGGATTGACGATAACGCCGCCGACAGACCGTCAAGCGTTAAAATCGCACTGCTTAAAAACGGTGAGTTCAGTGAATCGGTAATTTTGAGCGAGCTCAACAACTGGACATATAAATGGGATAAACTCGATGGAAGTTACAACTGGAATGTAGTTGAAACCGATGTTCCTGACGGATATGAAGTAAGCTACAAAGTCAATGACAACAAAATAACCGTTATAAATACTAAAATCGCTGAAGAAGAAGTTATAGAGGAAATCACTCCTACTGAACCAGAACCTAAACCTCCGGTCAACCTCAGTGTAAAAAAGGTATGGAACGATACAAATGCAAATGTCAGACCTGATTCTGTAACAGTTACGTTATATGACGGAGAAACCGCCAAAGAAACTGTAATTCTTAATGAATCCAACAATTGGAGTTACACATGGCAGGAGCTTTCACCTGAAGGTAACTGGCAGGTAATTGAGGTTAACATTCCGAAAGGCTACACACCTTCATATCATTCAGAAAACGGCGTTGTGACAATTACAAATACAGGTACGCTTATTCAAACAGGTCAGCTCAACTGGCCGATACCCGTTTTGACCGGTCTCGGTGCGGTTCTGTTAACTCTCGGCATTATATTTATTTTCAGAAAGAAGCCACATAAAGATGCCTAAAAAAATAGGTATTATATGTGTAATCTTTGGAGCGGTGCTGATTATTTCGGCATTGCTCCTGTTCTTTTATAATCAGTATGAGGATTACCGCGCCGGACAGGAAGCCGAGAGCCTGCTCAGCGATATAAAAAGTGTAATCGCCGAAAAAAATCATCAAACCAACACAACATCAGAACACATATCCGATAACGCGGAAACAGAATTATCGGAAACTGCGGAACCCACAGAAGAAACCGAAGAAACTTCAGCAGAAGAAACCCCGATAGTAATGATAAAAGGATATGACTATATCGGAATTATCTCAATTCCAAAGTTGGAAATTGAACTGCCTGTAATGGCGGACTGGGATTACACCCGGTTAAAATTCGCACCGTGCCGTCAGTTCGGCTCATCAAAAACTGATGATTTGGTAATCGCCGCTCACAATTACCGAAGTCATTTCGGAAATCTCCACGATCTTGAATTCGGTGACAGTGTTGAATTTACTGATATGGAAGGCAATATTAGTATTTATTCAGTAGAAAGTATTCAAGTTTTAAATGCCACAAATGTTGACGCAGTACAAAATAGCGATTATGACTTAGTGCTTTACACATGTACAAAAATTGACGAAACCCGTCTCACAGTATTCTGTAATCGGTCTGATAACTAATAGAATATAATCGTAAGCGGGAAATAAACCGGTATAAGACAAATGAGCATACTGAAATATTTAATAGAAGAAACTTCTTCTGAATTTCAGATATGCTCATAATTTTTTTAATTAAAAACTATATTATAAAATTACTGATTAACCTTTGTAGAATCTGTATTTTTCAACAGCATCAAGGATCGCAGCCATATTGTCAAGCGGAATCTCATAGTTTAATTCTACATTAAGTCCAAGACCGCCTTCCGGCATATAAAGAGCTTCTACGCATTGTCCGACATGGTCAAAAATCTCTGAACGTGTTGCAAATGGGAAGAGCTGACGGTCAAGGTCAAGATTTATCGGAATCTTGCCCTTGCATACGCGAACAAGATTGTCAAGTCCGTTAGCACGGAACTGAGGGTTAATCATATCAACGCCGCATTCAACAAGGTCAGGCATAATTTCCCAAATGCATCCATCTGTGTGCATATAAATCAAAGTATCGGGTTTTGCTTTTTTAATCATGCCGTATAATTTAGCGTAGCAGGGTTTAATATACTTGCGCCACTTTTCGGGACCAATTGCAAGACCGTTCTGCATACCGTTGTCATCACCGAAGAATACCATATCTCCTATGTTCGGAAGGATTGCTTCAATCTGATTTACATTGTATTCAAGAACCTTGTCTATAAGAAGCTGAATTTCTTCGCCTTCTTCAGCAAACATCATCATTGCAAGCTCAAATCCGCAGAGGTCAAGCAGACGCAGATACATAAATCCATGAGGAAGTCTGCCGTCTTTATTCTGAGGAATCTGAAGTTTATATACATCTTCCTCGCTGTTTACAGGGTGACCAGTTACGATGGACTCCATTCCTTCATCAACGTTGCTCCAAACACAGCCCCATTCGTCTACATGCTCACCAACATGGTATGTAGGAGCTATGATGCTGTCTATATTATTAAGGTCAACTTGTCTGCCGCCAAAAAACTGCGGGTATTCGTCAATGAGTTTCTGAAGATCCTTGCCGTATTTAATCCATGCTGCGGGAAGCATTCCTATAGATGCAGGAATTGATTCCGGATGTTGATAGCGTATAGCTTTTTCAAGTAAACTTGCCATATTTTCCTCCAAAAAATAATCTTATATTTTAAAAATTATATCAACATTATTCTACATCATATATTGATATGTGCCTGATGTTCTGATATAATAATAATACAAAAAACAAAATAATACATCTATAATTGTATTATAATATTTTGATATAGGGGTGATAATTTGAATAAAAACATCAGACATCTCCTTGAAGGTGACAATTTATCCGCTATCGGAATTGAATTGTTTGGAATGTACAAAAATTACCATCATGAACCGATGATAGAAGAACACGTTCACGAAAAGTGCGTTGAAATATGTTATCTTGAACGCGGGTGTCAGACATATTCTACACAAGGCAAGGAGTATGAATTAACCGGAGGAGATGTTTTTGTTACGTTTCCGAATGAACTTCATTCGAGTTCTAATATAAAACAGCTTCGCGGATGTCTGTACTGGATTCAATTTAATATGGAATCGTCAAATCTTCTCGGATTAGGAAAAGATGATACAGAAATTTTAAAATCATGCCTGCTTAGTATACCTATACGTCATTACAGAATTTCCGGACAAACCGCTTCCCTTCTTACACGCGCTTTTAAAAATTTTTCTTCAGGTACAGCATTAACTCAAATTGTGGCTAAAGCACTTATAATAATGTTCGTGTATGACCTTGCCGCCGAAACAGTTTCAATTGTAAATCCGGACGAGCCATCAGAAGAAATTTCTCGATGCCTTGAATACATTGAAAATCATATAAGAGAAAATATTACTGTGTCTGATTTAGCCGATGTAGTGAATTTTTCTGAATCTCACTTAAAATTAAAATTCAAACGTGAAATGGGAATACCTCCGAGAGATTATATCATAAATAAAAAAATAAATGCCTCTACTGAATTTTTAAAGACTCAGTCTGTTACAGATACCGCATATGAATTTGGTTTCAGCTCCAGTCAGCATTACACACGGGCATTCAGAAATGTTATAGGAATGTCTCCGCGTGATTATAAAAAAGAACTGCATTTATAAAATTAAAATAAGATGGAGGAAATGCAAATGAATTTTCCTAAAATAGAGGAAGATGTACGTGTAAAAAAATTAAAACGTCCATGCAGAAAAGTAAAAATGGTGCTTGATACTGACACTTTCAACGAAATTGATGACCAGTTTGCGCTTGCTTATTCAGTTTTATGCGAAAATATTGATTTGCAGGCAGTGTATGCTGCACCTTTTTTCAACTGTAATTCAACATCTCCCGAAAATGGAATGGAAAAAAGTTACGATGAAATAGGGAAAATATTTAATCTAATGAAAGTTGATAATATTCCCTATTACAAAGGCAGTCGCTGTTATCTTGAAAATGAAAATACACCGGTCGAGTCAGAAGCCGCAAGAGATTTAATTAAACGCGCAAAAGAAATACCCGACGGAGAAATTTTATATGTAGGCGCAATCGGTGCAATAACAAACGTTGCCTCAGCAATTTTGATGGAACCGTCGATAATTGAAAAAATTGTAGTTGTATGGCTTGGCGGACATGCTTATTTCTGGGAAGATACACGTGAATTTAATATGTATCAGGATATAGCTGCCGCAAGAGTTGTGTTTAATTGCGGAGTACCGCTTGTTCAAATGCCCTGCATGGGAGTTGTAACTCACCTCACAACCACTCCATCGGAACTAAGAGAATATCTTGCCGGAAAAAGCAGTATCGGAAGCTATTTATGTGACATTGTATGTGAAGCAATCGACAGTTATGGTTCAAATGGCTGTTTTAGCCGTGTAATTTGGGATATATCAGTCCCTATGTGGATTGGCGGACGCGCATGGGATTTCCATGAAAAAATAACGCAGTCACCTATAATTACCTATGAAGGTACATACAGTTTCAGCGACTCACGTCATCTTATAAAAGTTATACAATATGTAAACAGAGATTCATGTATAACAGAATTATTTAATACTATAAATAAAAGTTAACTTACACCAAAATTTATAGGGTGGGGAAAATTATTCCTCACCCTTAAATTATTTTACACATACTATATTAATGCTCCGGTTGCTCTCGCAGTAACAGTTGTGCCAAGGTCAATTATTTGATTTCCACGTGCCGCTGATGTTTTTGTGCCTACATATATTTCCACGGTTATATTTCCTTTTACTCCGCGTTTTGCTGCCTCAGCGCGTGCATCTGTTTCTGCTATTCTGCGTGCTGTTTCGATAGCCTCATTATAATCCTCAATAACTACTCCTTCTGACTGACCGGACACGGTATAATCGCTCACTCCTCCGCCAGTTGTATTCGGATGAATTAATACCGTTGATGTAACCGAAATATTTGCTACAATTGCGCCGACTGCATTAGCAACTCCCGCATTTTCAGGAATTACACAGTGTGTACCGAGCGCTTTTGCTACATCTGGCAGGAAAATATGGGTAGGTGCTCCGATTGAAATAAGTGAGGCTGATGTTTTAAAGCTGTTTGAGAAATATGTGTTATCTCTGTCACAGTTTCTCATATCCCATGATGTTTCTATAACATTCATGAGCTGCTCTGAAATACCGTCACGAGCAAATTCAGGATTTGAATCGCACAAAAGAATACGAACTATATTTGTGTAAAGCTTTTTCTTTATTTTGTTATAGACGTTATTGCAGAAATTATTAAGTGTTTCTTCATTTACTACAATGCCGCCGTTTTCCTCATCAGTATCGTAATACATTGAGTCAGGCGCATATTTTATAAGTGAACGCAGCGCAATCTTTGCAGCTAAAACAGATGCTTCCGTGTTATATTCACAGAAATCACCTTTAATATGCATAATATCTGTAGGAGTAAGTCCACATCTAATTATTATTCCCTCGTCTTCAAGGCGTGAAACATTGAGAGTATAAACATCACGTCCCATTAATTCAGCTGCCTCAGATAAAATAACAGGTTTATCACGAATTATATCACAGAATTTATATTCCTCTGCTGAATAACCAACTTTGTTTTTGATATCCTTTACTAAAGTGAAAAATTCATATATAGGGTGTGTATGTGCCTTTCCAGTTTCATAAAGGGCGAGTAATTCATCATAAATATTATCCCATTTCTGAGCGGCAACGCATATCGGAATAACGCGGCGTGATTCTAGATGAACTTTTCCGTCACGGACACGCAGCATACTGTCTCCGCCTAACCCGAATGTATCAATAAATACACCACTTACATATGTACGCCATTTTCCAATGCTTACACCATCTTCGGCTCTTACAGGTTCTCCGTTTTTGACAAGTGAGATATCGGTTGTGGTTCCCCCCATATCTACAATTATACTATTTTTTTCTTCAGTAAGTTTTATACCGCCGAGTACGCTTGATGCGGGTCCGCACAATATAGTTTCAACAGGTCTGAGCTTTGAAAATTCCTCACTCATAAGCGAACCGTCACTTCTTACAATTACGATAGGCGCATTGATATTACGCATCGCGAGCGACTTTTTTATTGAATCCGTAAATTCACGGATAACAGGAACAAGCTTTGAATTAAGCAATGTACTTGAACCACGCTGAATAGAATTAAGCTTGGAGAATAATTCATGGCCGCATACAATGGGAAAATCATATTCTTTTATGAATTTATCGCGTATTGCTTTTTCGCAGACAGCACCGTTATTCATCGCAAAAATTTCAACGATACCCAAGCCATCGGCATCTGAAAGCCATTCGCGTGTATTTTCATATATTGCGTCTGTGTCAGGCATATCTATTATTTTGCCGTCAAAACTTGAATTATTTTCAATATAATATATTTCATCGGGATTTGAAAGTCCATATTTAGCGCCATTTTTTTCAACTACATTTTTATCAACCCCAACAAACATCAACTTAGCACGTCCGCCTTTATTTTCTACACATGCATTTGTTGCAAGGGTAGTGGAAAGTGAAACTGCTTCTATTTTAAGTTCACCATCATCTAAAATTTCGGAACCTTTCAAAGAATCAATAAGTTTGTCAAGCGCAGATGTAATTCCAATTGTAAGGTCTTCGCGTGTAGTTAGAGATTTTGAGGCGGAAATTATTTTATGTTCATCAAAATCATATAAAACGGCATCAGTATAAGTGCCGCCTGTATCTATTCCTATTCCAAGTTTCATGTTTAAGCTCCATTTATTATCACAATTATTTTAAACAGTATATAAAATACACATAACGATAACAGTATACATAAATCGACTGTTCGTGTCAATGAATATAATAATCAATTTTTGTACTATTTTATTTATTGAATTCGGTCTGTTAGATAGAGTATTATCATTATATTAATAAAAAATATTTAATAATTTAATTAAAATTTTTTTATAGTATAAATTAAATAAATTTTTATTTTTTTAATATTGTATAAATATTGATTATAAAATATTTATGTGATATAATTGTCTTATAAATTAATAAAAATATATTATTAACTTAAGCGCACACAGTTATACATAATTTATACAGGAGGTATCTGCACAATGAAAAAAAGGAATTCATTATTTATGAGAGTATCGGCAATAATTATGACGATTTTAATGCTCTCCGTTACTGTTGCTTGTGGAGAACAAACTGCAAGCAATGACAATTCAGGCAAAAATTCCGATTCGGCAAATTCTGAAAGCAATTCGACATCTCAAGAAGAAAGCACAACTGAGGAAGTTGATGCATTCGCCGGTGTTGATTTCGGCGGAAAACCTTTTCGTGTGTATACTAGTGTAAACACAAATGACGCTACAAATGCCAACGCTTTAATTGAGGGCGAGGGTGAACTTAACGGCGAAATTGTAAATGATGCCGTGTATACAAGAAATCAGTTTGTTGAAGAAAAATATGGCGTTAAACTTGAGTTTACCCAGTCAGACCTTGATTATGGCGCTGTTACTGCAAGTCTGCGTCAGCTCGTTCTCTCAGGAGATGATGCTTATGACCTTATAATCAATGACCTTCTGGCAATTGCCCCGCTTTCAACTGAAGGACTTTTCGTAAATATAAATGATTCTCCTAACTTTGATTTCGATAAAAATTATTGGTATAAGGGATATATGGAAGACCTTAAAATAGTTGATTCAAAAATGTATGCGCTTGCGGGCGACTATTTTATGGATATAATCGGAAGCGCTCATGCAATGTACTATAATAAGGATATAATAAACAATCAATACGGAGATAAAGATTTGATGTATAAGCATGTTCTTGATGGAACATGGACTCTTGACACAATGACTAAATATGTAAGCGAGTTATATCAAGACCTGAACGGTAATGGAAAAAATGATGCTGATGACCAATACGGATACTCAAGCGTAGGTATGTGGGGACCTGTAATTCCATTTGTAATAGGTTCTGACATTAACTTTGTTGAAAGAAGTGATAGTGGTCTCTCATTCGGTTTTAATAATGAACGCTCAATTAGTTTACTTGAAAAGCTTAATGCACTGTTTTACTCACAAGGAACCACAACTGCTATAAGTGATGTTGCATCAATGCTTAAAGCATTTTCAAATGGTAATACCGTATTTACAGGATATCTGAGACTAAGTGATTTGGCAAATTTACGTGATATAGATTTTGAAGTAGGTATACTTCCATATCCTAAGCTTGATGAAAATCAGGAAAATTATGTTACAAGCTCTCATGATACTACTGAAATAGGCGCAATACCGATAACCGCTGCTGCTAATGTTGATTTTATTAGTACGATAACTGAAATTCTGTGCCGTGAAACTTCCAAGCAGATTATTCCTGTATATTATGAAACCGCGTTAAAGGTTAAATATACAAGAGATGACCTGTCTGCTCAGATGATTGATATTATTCATGACAATTTCGGTTCTACGTTCCCGCTTGCGTATGCTTCATTGTGCGGAAATATATTTATAAGTGAGTCATTCTGTACTCCTTTGCAGAGCAAAAATACAGATTTTGCGTCAAACTTTGCAAAACGTGAAAAATCCGCAGTAAAAAATCTTAATAAACTCTATGAACAAGTTGCCGCACTCGACTAAGTTTCAAATATGTTAAAAATCTCCCGTATCAAAAAGATACGGGAGTAATTTTTTTATTATAAATCAATGTAATGAGATTATTTGAGGAGTATCATATGTAAATACTTTTATCTGAACTTCCGGAGCTTCGTCCCCTCCAAATTCACAGGTAAACGAAAGTCCCTGTTGACCTGCGCTTAAAATTCCCTTTCCAGAATAAGCAACGTTCTTTATCAAATTGTAGTTTTTGTCCGTAATAAAACATTTTCCGTTATTCATTATAAGATATTGATTTTTTTCAACAGTACATTCGATTTTAAGAAGTCCGTTTGAGGTATTGAATGTAGGATTTTCGATATATCCGTCACCGACTACACGCAGACGAAAATCAAATTCCTGCTCTCCAAACGGATTTACATAGACCCAGTCTGAGCCGCCAGGCTGTCCGGGCTGAAGTTCTAAAAGGTCACAGGTATATGTATCTGAGATATTCATTTGATAAAGCTTAAAATCATCTCCGCATTTTTCAAGATGCCATTCGGTTTCTTTTTTGAGCAGGAGCTTTTTCAAATCGGCACTGAATGCATCTGAAATTCTGAGTGTTTCCCAATTTTTAATTGTTTCAAGAAGTTCCGACGAATTTCCGAGTCCGTCAAGAACTGTTTCAGACGCGCATAGTGCAAATCCCGCGTCAAAGCCTGCCGCCATTGACAATGCCCACTCGATATCTTCCGGAGATGTTGCTTCAAATTTACGGTCCGCGAGTCTGATAAGAAACCATCCAAGCATACGAGGGAACATATTGCGGCGGTCGAAATCCTGATTGCGTCTACGATATTCAATCATTC
>CALWTV010000021.1 GCA_944384555.1 uncultured Clostridia bacterium
TGTAAGTATAGTATATCATATTTTCAGAAAAACTGAAGACAGCATATCTTGAAATATATTTTAGCGGCGCTTAATTTTTTTAAGGAGAAATCGCAGCTGTAAAAATTTGCTTTATTCTTTTTCGCCCTACTCAAGAGAATTTCGAGAAATCAGTTTCTCGTAATCCTTGTGTGCTTTAAGCGGTGAATATGCCGGAAAATCAAACAGAGCTATAAAATCGTCAAGTTGTGTTCCCGTTCCGGTTTTGTACCATTCATCTGTATTAAATTTTACTTTATTAAAAAGAGGCGCAGTAAACAAATATTCCCCCTTGATTTTATCCAAAGCTATTGCGTGCTCACGAGCTTTACGCATAGCACACACAGCCTTGTCATAATCTCCGTCACGTATTTCCTCCCTCGCCTCCGACAAGCATATCATGTAAAGATGATGATGAAATGTAAGATAATTGCCGTCAGGTATAAAAAGTTTAATTATTGTCTCAGCAAATGCTCTTTTTTCAGCCCCGCACTCGCCAAACAAAATATTATTAAGCAATTCTTCAAATTTATTAAGCAATCTTTCCTGACTTTTTACAACTTTCTCTTCTCCGGTTAAACACGATATAATCAGGCTTCTTTTTTCATCTGCGCTGATTTGCGTATCTGGATATAATTCAGCGTATTGTCTTGCTTCATCATGCGCACCTTTTCCATTCAGACATTCAACTATTCCGACTATCGCGTTACCTTTTATCTCATCATTGTCACAGTTTTCTATAACTTTACGGAATTCCGCAATCGCTTTTTCTCTTTGAGCTGAATATTCAGCGTCATCTGGAATGGAAAGTGCATCGCACCATACCGCCCATGCATGGTCATTGAGCCATTTCATATCTCCCGGATATTCCCTCACTGCCTCTTCACAAACTTCAAAACGCACTTTAATATCTCCGGTTTTAAAAGTTTCGTCATATCGCCTTTTTAAATCCGCACGTCTGCTTTCTTCAGCAGATTCATTGAAATCAAACAGCTCATCTGTTGTAACTTTAAACAGGCGTGCAATCGGTACAATCAATGACAAATCCGGACTTGTTATTCCGGTCTCCCATTTACTAACAGATTGATATGAAACACCGAGATAATCCGCTAATTTTTCCTGTGTCATATCATTTTTAAGCCGCAGTTCTTTTATTTTCTTTCCGATACCGTGCATATCTATTAAATCTCCTGTATAATAGTAAGCGGGCCCTGCTTCTGATTACAGTATATCACAAAAACGTATAAAATCAATAACGCGTTTTTTGAGAAATATTCGCATACAGAGCGAATTTGAGAAATATTAAAAATAAAAAAATATTATCGCACTACCCAACCATTTTTAATCTAAAGTAACCTTATATATGAATCCGGATTTAAATCATCGGGAAAGGAGATGATGCGGCAATTGAATGAAAGCTCAAATGAAATGATTTTCAGCGGCTCAATGCATGAATTTGAGCAGCTTATCAATGATAATAAGTTACTCTTGTATAGTATTGTATACAGTATCGCGGGCAATCTTGAAGCTGACGATATAGTGCAGGAATCGTTTATCTATGCGTACTATCACTACGGTTCACTTAAAAATAAAACTAATTTATCATCGTGGCTGTGCACTATTGCAAGAAATAAAGCATATGGCAGCATAAAAAGAGCGCGGCGTTTTGTTTCTATGGACGATTTGGGCAGTGCTGTTTCTTCCGTAACTCCGGAAAGCGTTATTCTGCGGCGCGATGAAAAAGAACATATTATGCGTGAAGTATATGCGCTCTCGGAAAAATACCGCGAAACCGTAATGCTTTATTACTTCGCTGAAAAAAGTGTTCGTGAAATCTCCGAAATCCTGTCCATTCCCGAGGGAACAGTAAAATTCCGTCTGGCGGACGCAAGGAAAAAGCTTAGAAAGGAGCTGTTTGAGATGTTTGAAGAAGAGAAAAAGACAGTTGAAAATAAAGATATATTCTCAAAAATCAAAGAGACAACCGAAAAAGCTCGCAAAGCAATAAAAGAAAATGATATAAAAAGTGCGGCAGAGATATGTGACGAGGTACTTTTAGACTCAATTGATTTAAAGAATTTGTCAAATGATGAACGCTATATACTTTCAGACTTTTATCATGCAAAAATTCGCTCCATAATGTATACAGAAAATAGAGATACAGTCAATCAGTATGTAAAGAAGGTAGTAGAAATTGCAGAATCATCTGGTGATGACGAATGGATAAGCAGTAGTTACTCCTACTATGCTTCACATCTTTCAAATGCGTGGCATAAAGAAGAGGCTTCCAAGTATCGCAAACTATCACTCGAAAGAGCAGAAAAAACGGGTAAAGCCTCTATTATTGCTGACTGTTCATATTGGTGTGGAATAGACGCCTTCAATAACGATGATTTTGAAAATGCGAAAAAATATTTTTCAAGAATATTGGAGATGAAAGAAACATTGTTTGCTGATAAAGATAATGAATGCTCCAATAAAACATCGTATGCATTGGCATACAGCGCATATACAGTTATAAAAAACGCCGGCTCTCGTGTGAATAAATTAAAGAATTATGCTTCACTTGCTCCTGTAATTGAAAGAAAACCAGAAGGATATTCACTTTCCGAAAGCCAAGGCTCCTCTTATAGTAGCGATAGCATTTTCTTAAATAGTATGGATATTTTTTCCTCTATCGCAAAAATATCTCCGTTTCTTTCAGAAAAAATAAAAGAAGGGTACACTTTTGAGCAAAATACATTTTCATATTCATATTATCCTGTACAGTCACTTTTTGAAGTTGTCTCAATGAATGAAACATATGAAACTCCTGACGGAAAATTTGAAAATTGCCTGCATATACGTTATACAAATCAGCTCTCTGATAATAACAACAATTTCTCTAACAGAATAACAAATGGTATAACAGACATATGGTATGCGCCGAATATAGGAATTGCAGGGTATACATTTGCACCGATTGAAGGCAAAAAAACATGCCTTAAACTATCGGAATATCATGTAGAAGAAAATAAAGCTGACTCATTGCCGGAGCGTTATCTCCCACTTTCCATAGGCAACAAATGGTCCTACAAAATATTTGATGAAAACGATTCTGATTATTCAAATGAATGTGAATACGAAAATCTCTATGAAGTTGTAGCTATACGTGAATTTGACAATGCCGCAGTTATCTCACAATCTGCATGGAGCTGTGCAAAGGAATAGTGATATTTTATTATAAAGCTCAAAGATTGTAGTGCTACTTTAAAAAACTTGAAGACTTCAAAATATTTTTAACCTTGATTTCATACCATATTCTTCTATTAAAAACAGAAATCCCGAATCTGGTCTTTCATAACATGAAAAAACAAACTCGGGATTGATCTTTTTTTACGGTTTTGCATCAGATCAGATTAATCCAGCTCTAGAGCACCGGTATACAATTGATAATATGTGCCTTTCAGCTTAAGGAGATCCTCATGAGTGCCGCGCTCAATGATACGACCGTGATCCAGTACCATAATAGCATCAGCATTCCGGACGGTAGAGAGACGGTGCGCGATGACAAATACGGTACGTCCGCTCATCAGCGCATCCATACCGCGCTGCACAATTGCCTCAGTACGAGTATCTATTGAGCTGGTCGCCTCATCCATGATCATAACAGGCGGATCTGCCACAGCCGCACGCGCGATAGCAAGCAACTGGCGCTGACCCTGACTGAGATTTGCACCGTTTCCTGTAAGCATTGTGCTGTAACCATCAGGCAGGCGACGAATAAAGTCGTCAGCACCGACAAGCTCTGCAGCAGCGACGCATTCTTCATCACATGCATCAAGATTTCCATAACGGATATTCTCCATCACAGTTCCGGTGAAAAGATTTGTATCCTGCAATACGATTCCTAAACTTTTACGCAGATATGATTTCTTGATTTTGTTTATATTTATGCCGTCATATCGTATCTTGCCGTCTTCAATATCATAAAAACGGTTGATAAGGTTCGTAATCGTAGTTTTTCCGGCACCGGTAGATCCGACAAAGGCCACCTTCTGACCAGGTTTTGCATACAAGGAAATGTTGTGCAATACGGTCTTTTCCGGCGTGTAACCGAAATCAACATCAAAGAAACGTACATCCCCTTCCAAACGTGTGTATGTTACAGTACCATCATGATGCGGATGCTTCCACGCCCAAACATTAGTACGCTCCTCGCACTCGCTCAAGCTGCCATCTGCATTCTCTTTGGCATTCACCAAAGTTACATAGCCCTCGTCAGTCTCGGGCTGCTCGTCTAGCAGAGCAAAGATACGGTGTGCGCCTGCAAGACCCATGATAACCATGTTTATCTGGTTGGAAACCTGTCCAATGGAGCCAGCAAACTGCTTTGTCATATTCAGAAACGGTACGACAATACTGATGCTGAAAGCCATACCGGAAATGCTGATGTTGGGTACATCTGTCAGCAGCAATGCGCCACCCACCAAAGCAACCACAACATACATTACATTGCCGATGTTACCTAACAGCGGCATTAGAATATTAGCAAAGCGATTTCCATTGCGAGCATTAAAGAAAATCTCGTCGTTTACTTTGTCAAAGTCTGCCTTCGCGCCATCCTCATGGCAAAATACCTTGATTACCCTTTGACCGGTCATCATTTCTTCCATGAAAGCTTCGGCTTTTGCTATCGTAACCTGCTGGCGCAGGAAATATTTAGATGAACGATTGGTGATGCCTCTCGCTGCTAAAACCCTACAGATAACCCCCGCAACCACTAGCAGCGCAAGAATTACGCTGTAGTATATCATAATACAAAATACTACAAGCAAAGTAATTCCGGAGATAGTAATCTGCGGCAAACTCTGGCTTATAAGCTGGCGCAGAGTATCAACATCGTTGGTGTAATAGCTCATAATATCGCCATGACCATTGGTGTCAAAATATTTGATAGGCAAATTCTGCATGTGACTGAACATTTTTTCACGCATCTTTTTTAAAGAGCCCTGCGTGATGATTGCCATCATCTGGGTATAAAAAGCGCCGGCAACGAGACTGATGATATACATAACTACAAGAATAATTACATAACTGAGTATACGTCCAGCTACAGACTCCCAATCTCCACTCTTGTAACTTTCATCCACAACAGCTATAACATTCTGCATGAACACAGCCGGAATTGAGCTAACGATGGCGTTGATAAGTATGCATACCATAGTGATAGGAAGCAACACTGGATAGAATCCAAACAGAGTACGCAGCAAACGGCGCAACACTCCTTTGGGCGCGCGCTGACCACGGGCTGTTTTGGGCGTAGGAGAGGTTTTATTTTCCGCCATCTTGATCACCTGCCTTGTTCTGGGAAGTATATACCTCGCGATAAATCTCGCTGTTTTTCATCAATTCGTCATGGCTACCAATAGCACTGATACGCCCGCCGTCCATAACGATAATACGGTCAGCGTCCTGCACAGATGCAACGCGCTGAGCAATTATAATCTTCGTGGTTGCGGGTATGAATTTGCGGAATCCCTGACGAATCAAAGCATCAGTACGTGTGTCCACAGCACTGGTAGAATCGTCCAGAATTAGCACCTTTGGCTTTTTAAGAAGTGCACGTGCAATACACAGACGCTGTTTTTGACCACCTGATACGTTAGCTCCACCCTGTTCAATCCACGTGTCGTACTTATCGGGGAACTGCTGGATAAACTCATCAGCCTGCGCAAGCTTGCAAGCCTCCTCCATTTCTTCGTCGGTGGCATTGGGATTACCCCAGCGTAAGTTATCTTTTATAGTGCCGCTGAACAGCACATTCTTTTGAAGTACCACGGCAACGTTATTGCGGAGAGTATCCAAATCATATTTACGCACGTCCTCACCTCCAACTTTTACACAGCCTTCAGTTACATCATAAAGGCGGGGAATAAGTTGAACAAGCGTTGATTTGGACGAACCAGTACCTCCCAAGATACCAATGACTTCTCCGGATTTGATATGAAGATTCGCGCCGGACAGAGCCATGCGTTCAGCTTTTTGGGAATATTTGAAGCTGACGTTATCAAAATCGATAGAGCCATCTTTTACCTCTGTGATAGCGTTTTCAGGACTGGTCAGGTTACTCTTCTCCGTCAAAACTTCAACAATACGTTCAGCCGATTCCATAGACATGGTAATCATAACAAAAACCATTGACAGCATCAT
>CALWTV010000022.1 GCA_944384555.1 uncultured Clostridia bacterium
CGTTTTTTTTTTTTTTTTTCACCACAGAAAAGAATGTCTATGTAAAGCTTAAGGAATTTTCTCGACATGCCGCCTATTCCGCAGTTATTTATTATGCATATAGCTTCGGGAGAAGTAAATTTTTCGCCCGGCATGAGTTTCCAAGCAAAATCAACGGGATTTATTCCGGCAATAAGGCGGGTATTTGCAAATGTGTCAACTTCGCACTCGATTAAAAAGTTGCCGCTGTATATAAGTGAAAATCCGAATACCTCTCCGTTTTCCTCGCCCGCGCCTTTCTTGACAAGCGCCGCAAAAGGATTGTGATTATGGCTTGACGAACCGCGCTTGCTTGCGATTGACTGCGTTCCGTACATAAGCGGAGTGCGTGAAACCTGACGTTCCTTTGCCCATGCGCCGTACAGATGCAGGAAATCATAATCCATTGTATTAAAATCAAATGAAGCAGACATGACACGCTCAATATCAACCGGAGTATCAGTAATATTTTCGATTACAACGCTGCGTGTAAGCGCGTCATATTTCGGAAAAACGGTATATGATAAAATTACTTTGGCGCCGATTAATTTATCCTCTGCTGTTATTTCAAGTGTCTGGCACTCGCTGTTGTCATTGGCATATACCGCAGGCAGTCCGCACAGGCTTTTTTTGCCGTCGAAAATCTCGTATCCCACGTATCTTATATCAGTCGCACTCGAACCGGATTTTCCCCTGAGCGAAATCGCAGAAGTGCGGAAATCGCCCGTTCCATTGCAGGGATATTCCATTAGTCTTGTGTCGAGGGTATATGAATTTTCGGTCACGGGACAGCCGATATTCGCGGAAAAGGAGGCATTCGCAACACGCGGAATCAGATAAAACAGCTCATCATCGGAAATATAAGCACCATAATACAGGTGATATATGTAACCTTCGGGAGCTATCGCCAGAACATAGCTTGACTTGTCCGTATCAAGCTTAAAAATTCTTTTTTCTCCGTTATATGTTATCACTTTGAAGTCACCTCTTTATTTAATTTATTAAAAGTGAACTTTTACGATTCTTTTACGACATCACCGATACCGTTTAGCACATACATTGGGCGGTACGGGAATTTTTTTATTGTTTCAGTAGAAGTAACGCCGGAGAGCACAAGAACAGTATCAAGTTCGCTCTCGATACCCGCTACAATGTCGGTATCCATTCGGTCGCCTATTATAACCGCGTCAGCTCTGTGGCATTCGAGCTTTTTGAGCGCATGGCGCATAATCAGCGGATTTGGTTTTCCGATAAAGTATGCGTTTTTGCCGGTAGCAAGTTCAATCGGAGCTATAAGCGCGCGGCAGGCAGGCATTATTCCGGCGTCAGTAGGTCCGGTTAAGTCAGAGTTTGTACCGATGAGCTTCGCGCCGTTCTGAACGAGCTTTACGGCACGTTCAATTTTTTCATACGAAAGCGAACGTGTTTCACCAAGTACAACATAATCGGGATTGTAGTCGTTCATCTGAAAACCTTTATCATAAAGTGCGTTTACAAGTCCGGGCTCACCGATAACATAAGCGCTTCCGCCGGGGCATTGGGTCGCTAAAAATGACGCGGTTGCAAGTGCGCTTGTATAAAAATGGTCCTCCGTTACATGAAGTCCCATACGTTCAAGTTTAAACGCAAGTTCACGCGGGGAACGCTCGCTTGAGTTGGTTAAAAAGAGGAATTTTTTATTGTTTTTAGTCAGCCATTCAACAAATTCATTAGCACCGGGAAGAAGGCGGGTGCCATGATAGATAACACCGTCCATGTCGCATATGAAAGCTTCTTTGTTATGGATTTTTTCAAGATTCTGAGTCATTTATATAAGCTCCTTCAAATAAATAAGTAATAAATATCTGATCTTTCTTTAATTATACCCGATATTATGTGATTTGTATATATTTTTTTCAAAAAAATTTTTTACGTGCCAATCAAGTATAAGTGAGAAAAAACGAGAATAAATGAGAAATTGAAAGATATCATATAAATAAATTAAAATTCTGAAAAAAATTTTGAGAAAATGCCTTGACATGGGGTTTTGTATGTGCTATAATGTCACTCGCATGATGAAAGCAGCCCATATTATATAGTTTTTTAGGGCTGCGCCATATTTATTACCGAATCGAATTACGGAGGAAAATAAGCGATGTCCACATTCATGGCAAAAAAAGAAACGCTTGAGCGTAAATGGTATATCATCGACGCTGCCGGCAAACCTCTCGGAAAAACAGCTGCGGCTGCGGCTAATATCTTAAGAGGCAAACACCGCCCTGAGTTCACACCTCATGTTGACTGCGGCGAATTTGTTATTATTATAAATGCGTCCAAGGCTGTCCTCACAGGAAATAAGCTCGACCAGAAATTCTACTATCGTCACAGCGGCTATATCGGCGGTTTAAAATCTGAAAGCTACCGCAAGATTATGGCAACAAAACCCGAATTTGCAATGACTAAAGCAGTAAAGGGTATGCTCCCGAAGAACTCTATCGGCGAAAAATCCCTTACACGCCTTAAAGTTTATGCAGGTGACGCTCACAAACAGCAGGCTCAGCAGCCTGTTCCCTATGAAGTCTAATTTTTAGAAAGAAAGGATAAGGACGCAAATGTATACAAGTGCTAAACCCTATTTCTACGGTACAGGCAGAAGAAAAAAATCTATCGCACGTGTCCGCGTTTATCCCGGCTCCGGTGCGATTACTATAAACGGTCGTGATATCGACGATTATTTTGGTCTCGAAACATTAAAGCTCGTTATCAATCAGCCTTTTGGTGTTACAAACACAATGGGTAAATTTGATATCGTAGCAAATGTAAAAGGCGGCGGTTTCTCAGGTCAGGCAGGTGCTATCCGTCATGGTCTTGCACGTGCTCTCATTCTCGCTGATGAAAGTTTCCGCACACCCTTAAAGCGTGCAGGCTTCTTAAGACGTGACCCTCGTATGAAAGAAAGAAAGAAGTACGGCCTCAAAGCCGCTCGTCGCGCGCCTCAGTTCTCCAAGAGATAATCAGCTGTTCAAACTGTATCAAAATGCTTCAAAAAGCTCGGAAAATCAAGGTTTTCCGGGCTTTTCGTTTTGATATAGTTTGATGCAACAAGACCCATGAGAAAATGTTCTGTTTTTAAAAATATATTTATTTATAACGTGAGTTCGACGGTGTAATATTCAATATTGGATATTATTTTATTACCGCTAAACTCACGTTATTTAAATTATTAATATTTAAGCATACACTTGTTTTATTATGAGTCAAAGTCTGAAATTTAATCAAATTAGGTTGAATTTATGCCGCAATTAGTATATAATAATTAAATAAATTAAAATTGATAATGCGTTTTTCCTAAAAGGAGGATATTTAGGTTTTGCAGGCGAAAGATTTAACTGTACTGAAAAACCTTAAACTGATTTATGGACAAATTACCCCGCTTTCTGCGTTGTACTGTTGCCGCGGCACTCTCATTTGCCGTATTTTCCTTGACAGCGTGCAATATTATAACTATAAATAACCCAAACGGGCTTGATTCCGTTACCGAAAATATCAATATTCCCCCTTCTTCAGATACCGCAGATACTGAACCTGAGATAACCGAGGAAACCGCCGAAAACAACATTAACCATGTAATATCTCACGCAGACAAATACACAAATGAAAAATTGGCAAGTCGGTATTTATCATCGATTCAGCGTAAAACATTTGACGGCACTCCGTTCTTTATCACTACAACAAATCTCGAACTGCTTATGCCTCCTGCCGCTGACAGCGAAATGAATATTAAACGGCTTCAGCGCAACCAAACCGTTGAAGATAAATTTGATATATCTTTTATTATGTCAAAATCGGACATCTCAACAATACTGACCGAGGCAATAAACGCTTACAATTCCGATAGCTACTATACAGATTTACTCGCAATTCCGATTAATTCTGTTGGAATGTTTGCCGCGCAGGGCATTTTAATGAATTTGAACAGTCTGCCGTATTTGGATTTATCAAAGCCATACTTCAATTATGAAAGTATCAGTGCGGCATCCGGCGGTTATGAAACGTATGCCGTCACAGGGGAAGCACTTTTTAATCCAAATGATTTATACGGCTTGTATTTCAACAAAACTCTGCTCAGAAACACCGGAATTGAACTGCCGTATCAATTGGTTTACGATAAAAAATGGACATGGGACAAATTTTTTGAAATTTGTAGTACTGTTTCTGGAATTGACGGTGATTCGCCCGTTTACAGCTATGCTTCAAGCTTGACAGATGAGAGGCTTATTGATTCCGCATATGCGTCAATGGGAGAAAAATATTTTATTTCAGGTACTGACCGTATTCCCAAAATAGCCTTTACCGAAAATTCCTCAGCTAAAATAATAGAGCTCATTCAAAATCTAATTTATGATGAAAACAGATTTGTAACTGACGGAGAAAATAATCCCGTATCTATTTTCAATACCGGAAAGTCAGTATTTTTGTTCGACCGTCTGTATGTAATGGAATGGATTGCGAACAGTGCGACTAACTGGGGAATTTTGCCCGTTCCTATGGAAAATGAATATCAAGGCGCCTATAAAAATATCTCCGCAGATGAAACGCTCGCTTTTGCGGTACTCGGCAATAATACCAGCGTTGAGATGGTTTCATTGGTAATGCAGGGAATGATGGCGGCGTCATACGGTCACATAACTGACGTTTACATGACTGAGCATATGAATAATACCGTGCGCGACAACGATTCTCTTAATATGCTTGAGATAATCATGAACAGTGCCGCTTATGATTTCGGAACGATATTTTCAAGTGCATACAATGAAATCAATTTAGCAGGACGTCAGACAATATACAATGCTGTATACGGAAAAGCCGGAATATCATATTCGCTCGGCAGATATGCTCCGGCAGCTGAAAATCTGCTTAATCAAAAATTCGCAATGTACGATTAAAATAAACTCTTAACCCAAAACAGCTTTCAGAAAAATTTACCCAAAAGGCGGTGAAAAAATGGCGGAAACGCAAATAAAATATGATCTGCATATTCATTCCTGTCTATCTCCGTGCGGCGACGATTCCATGACCCCTGCCACAATTGCGGGACTCGGAAAACTTGCCGGACTTGATTTAATCGCACTGACTGACCACAACTGCGCCGCAAATTGTCCGGCGTTCATGCGTGCCGCCGAATTTTACGAAATAGCCGCACTGTGTGGAATGGAGCTTACCACAGCAGAGGATATTCATGTAGTATGCCTTTTTGACGATTTAAAAAATGCACTGGCTTTTTCAGAATATGTTGAAAATCATCATCAAAAAATAAAAAACAAACCCGAAATATTCGGAAATCAGCTGATTATGGACGAAACCGACCAAATATGCGGCAGTATTGAACATCTTTTAATTACTGCGTCTGATATCGGTTTTAATGAAGTGCATAGTTTGGCGGAAAGTTTCGGAGGTGCGGCAGTTCCGGCGCATATCGACAAAGATTCAGACAGTATGTTTGGTATACTCGGTGCGTATCCGCCTGAATCTGGCTTTAAAACATTTGAAATTTTCAAAGGCGGAAAAGCCGCTTCTGATACTAATCTTCAAAAATCACTCATTTCAGATGCGGATTTTTCACCGAGGTTTATAATTGATTCCGACGCGCATATGATTGAAGATATAGCGACTGCCGGAGGCGAAATTGTAATTGATGTAACTGATAACCAAATCGCAAAGTCAATGCTCAAATGGCTCAGAAATAACGATACATAATTAAATAAGGAGATTTTTAAAATGGCTCTGATTAATGTTTTTTCTTACAATCTGAGATGTGATGTGGAAAGCGACGGAATAAACGCATTCAGCCGCCGCAAATCTTTCGTAAAAGAACGGCTTGAGTTCCATAAACCCGATTTAATCGGATTTCAGGAAGTTCTCCCGCATATGCTCACATGGCTCAAGCAAAATCTAATCGGCTATACGGTAGTAGGAACCGGACGTGATGCTGATTTGACCGGCGAAGCTACCGCAGTAGCATTCAAAACCGATTTATTTGAGATGATTTCACTTGAAACGTTCTGGCTCTCAGATACACCAAGCATTCCCGGCTCTCATTTCAACACTGACCAAAGTTCATGTAACCGTGTCTGCACCTGTGTAACGCTCAAACATCGTGATTCGGAAAAGCCGTTCAGAATTTTTAACACTCATCTTGACCATGTCGGACAGATGGCTCAGGTTCAAGGAATGACAGTCATATTTAATAAAATGATGGAATATAATGCGAAACTGCCGCTGAATACGATTTTAACCGGCGATTTCAATAATTATCCCGACAGTATTTTGTATAAATCAATCAAAAACTTCGCCGGAATAAAACTGACTGACGTAACTTCAGAAATAAACGGCACTTTCCACGGATTCGGAAAAATCGCAGAACCGTCAAAAATTGATTACATTTTCACTGACGCTCCCTGCGATATTAAAAAATCATCGCTGATTACAGATGAAAATAACGGAATATTCATGTCTGACCACTACCCCGTAAAAGCTGAAATTGAAGTATAATATTAATGAAAAACCCTGTTAATTATCAGACAACTAATCTTCAAATAAAAGAAAATACCGAATTTTTAAATAAAAAAAATTTTGATTTATCAAATAATCAAACAAAAAATCCTACACGGCATTATGTTTATATTGACTTTCTGCGGATAATCGCAATTTTATCCGTAATCGCGCTTCACTGTTTCTCACAATTTTTTGTCGATATAAATTTATACGGCACTAAAACATGGTGGGCGATAAACATTCTTAATTCCGTATCACGCTTCGGAGTACCTATATTTTTTATGATAAGCGGTCACTTACTCCTGACGCGTTACGAAGGTGAAATCAAAATCTCATCTTTCTTAAAGAAAAGACTGCTTAAAATTTTAATCCCACTTGCCGCTTGGAGTTTAATTTATTATTTATATTATGGTATAAGCCCAGGCAAAAATATGTCTGTGCCGGATTTTTTGTCAAACTTTATCTCAAGCAACATTGCCTATCACCTCTGGTTTTTATATACGCTGATATTTTTATATCTAATAATTCCAGTATTTCAGCCCTTTATCGCAAAAGCTTCTCCTAAGCAAATATTTTATCTGCTTATAGTATCAATTTTGCCGGTAACGATTTTTCCGTTTATAAATAAAATCTCTGGAATATGGCTGTTTCGATTTGATTCCGTAATTAACGGATATTTCGGGTACATGATTTTAGGCGTGCTCCTCGGAAAAGTTGACACTCTTAAAGTAAAGCAGCGGATTTTAATCTATTTAGGAGGAATCGCCGGAATTTTAATGGCGGTATTTGGTACGGTCTATTATTCAAACAGTTCCGCAATAGACGCATTCTTCAACGGCGGCTATCAGATAAACTCATTTCTTATAGCGGCGGCGATATTCGTTTTTGTACGTGAGCTTTTCAAACGAATTGAGAATAACAAAAATAGTAAATCAACTGCAAGTTTTCTCACAGCAATATCATTTTTAGGAAAATGCTCCTTTGGTGTCTATCTGATTCATGTGCTGATACTGGAACTTTTATGTAAATATATAAGCTATCCTTCACTGCCAATTCAGATTATCTGCAATTTTCTAATATGCTCGGCAATTTCATTCGCAGGCTCAGCCCTGATTTCAAAAATCCCGGTTCTAAATAAAATATTGCTCTTTTAAAAAATCAAGATTAAAGGAATACATAAAAATATGAAAATTTTAGCAACAGATTTCGACGGTACACTTCGTCAAGGAGAATCTGTCGGAGAAAAAAACTTATCCGCAATTGAAAAATGGCGTAATGCCGGAAATTTATTCGGAGTAATCACTGGACGCTACATCGGCTCAATTATGAGGGAAATACTGCATGAAAATGTGAAATGCGACTTTATAATTGCCAATAACGGCGGTCTGATATGTGACGGTGACGGAAAAATAATCTCTGATACGTCAGCGGACGGAAAAATTTTACCGGAACTCACAAAATACTTAAAAGAATACAACGCCGATTTTTACAATATCGCTTACCGTGATTATGAAGTTTCGGGCGATAAGGCAAATTTAAACGATTTTAAGCGGTTTACTCAGGTAAGTACCGTGATAAAGCCAATTGAAAAAACTGCCGAAGTCACAAATGAAATAAATTCTAAATTTAAGGATTACGTTTCCGCTCATCAAAACGGAATATGCATCGACATAACTCCATACGGAATATGCAAAAGCCGCGGTATCGAGGAATTGCTGAAAATGCACGGACTTGATAAATCCGCCGCAATAACCGCCGGAGATAACCTCAATGACATAACCATGATTCGCGATTTCTACGGCTGCGCTGTAAAAAATGCGGTTCCGGTAATAAAAGAAGCCGCAAAGGAAATTTTTGATGATATCGCTTCAATCATAGAAGCTAAAATCTGAATATAAAATATTTCAAAACTAAATAAAAGAAAGGCTATATAAATGAAACCTGACGGGCGATGTTTAATATACACTGCCGCTATATTTGCGGTATCGCTGATTTTCTGTATGTCAGCCGAATATTTAATTCCAGACTGTCCCTCTCGGATTTTCCAACCAGATAAAATTACTGCTCAAATCCTTTCACCGTTTTCCATATCCTGTGCCGCGGTACCGATGATTATTGCGTTTATTAATTCCATTCACCCAAATCTTATGATTTTTGCGGTATCAACGGTTTTTATTATTGCGATTATCATTATCTGCGCAATTTTTATCATACTGCATATGCAAAGTTACGAAAAACTCAGGAAAAAAAATCAGCAGCTAAAACAAGCAATATCCAAAGCTGAACAGGCAGTTCGTGTAAAAAGCTCTTTTCTTTCGAGAATGTCACATGAACTGCTCTCACCTATGGACGCTATTATCGGCATGACTGAGCTCGCAAAAAGAAATATAGACGATAAGGACAAGGTTATTCAATATCTTGACAAAATATCTTATGCGTCAAATTCCACTCTCGAACTTATCAATGATATGCTCGATATGTCCGCTATCGAAAATGACAAGCTCAAAATCGCAAGCGAAAGTTTTGATTTGCTGAAATTTTTATCTTCTCTTTCCTCAGTATCCTATATGCAATGTCGCGCTAAGGATATCAAATTCGATATGGTTTTATCCGGCGTCACTGAACCAAGGATTATAGGCGACCAGCTCAGATTAAGTCAGATTTTAAACAATTTACTGTCAAACGCAATCAAATTTACGCCGGAAGGCGGAGAAATCCATCTTGAAGTAACTCAGTTACGCACTGATGACGAAAAAGTTTATCTTCAATTTGCTGTATCGGATACTGGATGCGGAATGTCGGAAGAACTAACTGAAAAGCTGTTCAAACCGTTTGAACCACAAGATACTGATGAATTAGATAACTCTGAATCTGAGTCTTGCGGAGATAAGTTTTCGGGAAGCGGGATTGGAATGTGTATCATCAAAAATCTTGTTGACATGATGGGCGGAACTGTATCGGTAAAAAGTCAAAAAAATACAGGAACTACTTTTACGGTAAATCTCGCTTTTGAAAAAGGCGAGTCCGAAAAAGAAAAAAATAATACTGATTCAAATAAATACAGTGCGTCGGTTCTGTTAATTGACGATGATAACGATACCCGCGAATATGCTGTAACCGTATTAAACCGCATGAATATCGCTCACTGTGCCGTAAATTCCGCAGATTCTGCAATTGAACTTTTAAATAAGCTCAAAAATGAATCTGAAATCGGATTTGATATATGCTTTGTTAGCTGGAAAATGAACAATGCCGACAGTCTTGAATTTTTAAGAGAGCTCCGCCGGCTTTGTGGTCAGGATATTGTAATTGTCGTGATGTCATCTTTCGATATAAGCCTTATAGAGGACGAGGCAAGAGAGGCAGGCGCAGACCGTTTTGTATCAAAACCGCTGTTTGAATCGACTATTTCAAATGAGCTGATGAACATTGATACATTAAACCGTCTTGAATCGGAAGCTGATGAAATAATTTCTTCAGACAATACGGTATTCAATGAATTTACAGGGAAAAATATACTTTTAGCTGAGTCAAACGAGATGAGTATGGAAATCGCTGTGGAAATTCTCTCAATGGGCGGATTTATTGTAGACTGCGCGGAAAATGGTAAGGCGGCATTTTCAAAATTCAAACAGTCTGAAACTGGTTTTTATGATGTGATTTTAATGAATTTGGATTTGCCCAAAATGGACGGTTTTGAAACAGCCCGAGCAATACGTGAATGTGAACGCCCCGATGCCGCTGAAATACCGATAATCGCCATGATTGACGGTGAGTCTGACGAAATCGATGACAATATTTCAGAGTGCATAGAAGCGGGATTCAATGACCATGTAATCAAGCCAATAGATACAATGGGATTGTTTGATACTCTTAAAGAATATCTGTCAGATTAAATCCTTATGCAATTAATAATGGTATTAATATAAACCTAAATTAACTCAATGAAAATAATACGGCGGAGAATTTTGACTGTCTCCGCCTGATTTTAAGGATATTTTAATGGAAAAACGATATGCTTTACTTATTGACGCGGACAATGTTTCCGCAAAATATATCTCTCCTATATTAGATGAATTATCTAAATACGGCAACGTTACATATAAACGCATATACGGAGACTGGACAAATACTCAGAATTCAAGCTGGAAAGAGGAGCTTTTAAAAAATTCAATCAGTCCGATTCAGCAATTCAGCTACACAAGCGGCAAAAACGCAACTGATTCCGCTATGATAATCGACGCTATGGACATTCTATATACCAATAATGTAGACGGTTTCTGCATTGTTTCAAGCGACAGCGATTTCACCCGTCTTGCCGGAAGGCTTAGAGAATCCGGACTTACCGTTGTCGGAATGGGCGAGGACAAAACACCGTCCGCATTCCGCAAGGCCTGCGACATATTCACCTGCCTTGAGCTGTTAATCGAAGAATCAATCGATGAGGATAAAAAGAGCAATCCTAAATCCGCTAAAAAATCTGAGTCTAAATCTGACAAAGCCGTTAAAGCATCAGAGTCAAAATCAGAAAACGCCGTTATTGACAAAAAAATAATTGAAGAAGCCGTTATAAAAATAATCACAGAAAATCAGAACAATGACAAAAAAACCGGACTCGGCGAAATCGGAAGTCGGCTTGTAAAACTGTATCCAGATTTTGACGTTAGAAGCTACGGGTACAGTCTGCTTTCAAAATTCTTAGAGGAATTTTCAAAAATCAAGCTAATTAAAAACGGAAACACAATCTCCGTTGAAATTCGCTCAGACCCCAATATGGAACAGTCAATTGAGCAGTATATAATCGAACTCGTAAAAAGCGAGGGAGAAAAAGGTATTGAACTTGGTATGCTCGGTAATCTCGTTCACTCAAAATATACGAATTTCAAAGTACGTGATTACGGCTATTCTCAATTTAAAAAATTTATACGCAGTATCCGTTCACTTGAAATAAAATCAGATTCGCGTATGAGCTATGTCATTTATAAATAGTACAAAACAAAAAAGCGGGAGCAATTAAAGTTTCTCCCGCATAATATTTATTTGTCTACTTAATAATTGATACAAGCTTTGCCTGAAGCGCGTATCTTGCATAATATGCCCCGTTTGTACATGTCGAAAGCGTAATCATGCGGTCATTTTCCGTAAACTGCATATTTTTATTGAATTTTGAGTTATTCTGCATCTCACTTGCGAATTCCACAAATTCCTGTCCCGACGTAAATCCGGTTTTAAAATACTGGTAGTCATAACGTGTTTCGTATATGGCGAACGGTTCGTATATATACAGTCCGTCAGGCGTATATATCTGTATTTTTGTATTATTAAAAAAGTCCTCATTGAAAAATTTCGTTATGTGATTAAACATAGTTCCGTTTGTGATATTATGCCCATAAATTACAGTATTGAAATTTTTAGTTATGTCCTCATCACATCTGAAATCAACATAAATTGAACCGACTACCAAATAATCTCCGTTATATGCGTGATTCAGATAATATTCGTTGTCTGTATACTGAACCAGCGGGTAGCTTATATTCGTACCGTCCACGTATATCCAGCCGTAAACATCGGAATTTGTGTTCTTCATCGAATTAAGCTTAGCTCTCATTCTTGCAACTTCTTCATTTTCTCCCTGCGTTTCATCTATCAGAAGGCTTGTATCATCTTCCTCACTCTCAGTGGAACCTTCCTCAAGATATTTGGAAAATGTATATGAGGGCTGTGATTGTATACTCTTTTCCGCAGGAATAACGCCGCCTTCATACGTTCCTGATAAATCAGCTCCCAAATTCATGGAAAAATCTTCGCTGAACATTTCCTCGGCAAGATTTGAGTAAATCTCTTCGCCACGTTTTTTCGCAAGCAAGTTTTCACCGAGCATAAAAATACATACAACAAAAACTCCCAGACTTATAAAAAACACAACAGTCCTCGCTGCGTCTGAAATCTTTTGGGCAGTAGTTTTAGCCTTTTTAGGCTTTGATTCTTTTATATCGTCCTTTTTTAAATTTTCCAATGAATTCAGAAATAAACTGCTATCAGAATCAGGTTCAGACTCATTTAAAAAAGTGAGATTTTTTGCGCGTTTTGGACTTATTGAATCATTTGTAATAAATTCAAATTCATCATATGATTCCTCGGCATTTACCTCTGTTTGAGGTTCAATTTCCTGCTCAATATTGTTTTCGGGATTTTCAGAAAAATTTTCTGCCTCTTTTGTTTCTGTTTTTTCTTCTGATGAAATTTCGTCAGGTTTCAAATTTTCGGGATTTTTTTCGTCTTTTAAACTGAATTCAACTTCTGAATCTGATGAATTTTTCTCTTCTTTTTCAAAACTAAATTCTACTTTTTCTTCCGAACTGTTTTCTTCATTTACTTTTTTTAAATCATCATTATTAGGTGCTCCGCTTTCTGACAATGGGTTATTACCTCCACTTTTCAATAGTGCATTTAATATATTACATAAATATATTATAATAAATAAAATCAAAATTTACAAGCATATTTCAAACTGTTTTTGATTTTACTCATAAAAATTTCAGAATTATATAAATATTAAAAAATACGGGTATATATAAATGTCAAAAAACAAATCAAATCAAACATTAGACGAAAGTTTAAGTAAAGGTGATATATTTACTGCTGAAATTACGGACATGAACAATTTCGGGAACGGAATCTGCCGTATTCTCTCCGACAGCAGAGTAATTTTTATAAAAGGCGCGGTTTCCGGAGATATTGTAACCGCTGAAATTTCAGAAGTACACCGTGAATATTTAATCG
Organism: uncultured Clostridia bacterium; assembly: GCA_944384555.1. Lineage (GTDB taxonomy): Bacteria > Bacillota > Clostridia > Oscillospirales > CAG-272 > CALWTV01. The sequence goes on from CALWTV010000022.1 coordinate 13,336, forward strand.
CAGAAATAGTATCGGTCAACCGCAGAAGCGAGTCCAGAATTACACCTATATGTCCAATATTCGGCAAATGCGGCGGCTGCGATTTTCTTCATATAGATTATAGTTATGAGCTTGAACTCAAGCGTAAGTTTATCGAAACATCATTCCGTAAAAACGGATTTTTCAAAAATGACGGTCTGAAAATACCACCTATTATCAGCAACGGAATACGAGAAAGTTACCGCAATAAAATAATGGTGCGCTGTTTCTATAACGGTGAAAGGCTGCTGTACGGCTACTATGAATCTTCAACAAATTCGCTTATACCGTTTAAAATTGACGGAAAACGCCGCCCGTGTATTCTTCACCCGATTATTTTTGATAAAATCCTTGAGAGTTCTGCCGAATATTTAAACAAGGCTAATCCCACCGAGATAAACGGATTTTATCTTAGAAAAGGTGCGGCAAGCGATGAGATAATGCTTTGCGTTATTTGTTCGGTCAAATCCGGCGGTATTATAAAAAATAATCTTGGAGAAGATATTTCACTGTTATTTGCAGAATATATATCACGGCTTTACCCTGAAATTAAATCTGTATTAGTTGGGATAAGCAAAGATAAGCCTGGTGACGAAACCGATATTACATCGTTCCGTTTAATTTACGGTAAAGAAAAAATAAAAGATACTCTTTGTGGAATTGAGTATAATATTTCCCCTCAATCATTTTATCAGATAAATCATGATGCCGCTGAAATTTTATATCGTAAAATTGCCGAATTTGCACGTATTGATAAAAATTCTCCGTGTCGCATACTGGATTTATATTGTGGTATGGGAACTATATCTCTTTATTTGGCGAAAAATTATCCAAACGCAAAAATTTTAGGTATGGAAATTATTCCTCAGGCAATTAAAAATGCCAAAAGCGCGGCTATACGCAATAATATCTACAATACAGAATTTATTTGCGGTGATGCGGTAAACATTGATTTCAAAAAAGCCGACATCGTTATAGTAGACCCTCCTCGCAAAGGTTGTTCACGGGCATTGCTTGAAAAAATCTCTGATATCTTACCTTCACGATTGATATATGTTTCATGTTCTCCTCAAACTCTGGCAAGAGATGCTGCGATTTTACGAGATTTTGGTTTTTATATAGATAATATATGTGGAGTGGATATGTTTCCATGTACTGGGCATGTTGAGACGGTAGTTCTTTTGTCCCAACAAAAGCCGGATGACACCATAGAGATCGACTTGGACCTGGATGAGCTGGACGCTACTGCTGCCGAGACCAAAGCTACCTATGAAGAAATCAAGGCATATGTCTGGGATAAGCACCATTTGAAAGTATCCAGCCTGTATATCTCACAGATTAAACGCAAGTGCGGATTAGAGGTTGGCCAGAATTATAACCTGTCCAAATCTGAAAATCCGAAAGTGC